>JBLHXM010000015.1:0-44585 GCA_047630395.1 Dokdonia sp. | reverse complement strand
TATAGTGAGCAACTTTACTGTCTAATTCTAAGTGATTTATTATGACCACTCGTAAGCATATTGTTAAGACTAAAAATTATCGTATTCAAGTGGAATATTATTATGAGCGGTTAGTGACCTATAAATCACAGAGTGATCAAAGTGCCTTTTATCTCACTTTTGTACGCATTATGCCAGAACTGCGTAAGTACATAAAGACGCGGTTGCAAGAGCTTATTCATAAAGGCCATTTTCCACATAATTTTTATGAAGAGGATGATTTTGTAGATGATCTTTTTATCTCGGTTTATGAAAATTTTGACAGCATCAAAAGCGAAGAAGAGTTTTATATGTACCTCTTTAGTGAAATGGATTCTTTATTGAAAAGGGTAGAACGCACGGAGCACAACCTTCATCAACCACTGGAAGATATTGAAACCTACGCAAAGGCCGAACGGGACCAACTACGAGAAAAAATAACAGCACAATTAGATGGAGACATTATCTTACAGCAGGAGCTGGAGGATATATCATATGCGTCAAGAGGCGATGATTTTAAAACTATTTTTGAAGTGACCTCAGAAAAAGCTGTTGTTGATCATTTAGACAACGAACTCACACATTCTTTGACACGTAAGCAGGTGGATAAAATGATTGCGAACTTGCCATTGTTTGCCAGAAATATCGCTACACTTTATATTCATTTTCATCTCACGGTACCCGAAATACTGAAGATTACAAAAGAACCTCAAGAGAAGGTGCAACAGGCACTGGACATCATAAAAAAGATACTGCAGACGAGCCTCTTGAATATGTAGACGGTTCTTAAAAGTTCATAATTTTGCATTTTTTTTGTTAAAAATATCTTAATCAAACGAAAGATTGATGTTTACATTTAAAAATTATAACATAGCAGATTGGTTTTCTTTCTACAGGATTATAAGTGCTCCATTTTTATTGGCACTCCTGTTTTTTGATGTGCGTATACTGTTTGCGAGTTTACTTTTGGTAAGCTACTTGACCGATGCTATAGACGGATATCTAGCTCGTAAATACAATATAATGAGCCCCAGAGGATCTCAATTAGATTCTATGGGGGATCAAATAACGCTCAGTGTAGGGCTCATTGGCCTGTTTTATTTTGAGACTGAATTTCTCAAAACAAACCTTATTGTAATTCTTATTGCCTTTATCCCTTACATTATCCAGATGGTTATCGCCTATAACAAATATGGAAAGGCAACAGCTTTTCATACATATCTTGCAAAAACGTCAGCCCTAGTTCAAAGTGCCTTTATTCTGTGGGCATTATTTTTTGATCCGGTATATGCTCTTTTTTATGTTATGGTGGCTTTAGGAATTCTTGAAACACTAGAGGAGATTACGCTCATTTTTATGTATGATAAGTGGGTGTCGGATGTGAAGAGCATCTTTACTGCCTTAAGAGATAAACGAAGAACCAGCAATGGTAATGAAGGGACTTCATAATTATCAGGATGCGCAGATTTTCACTTTTTACAATCGTATTGCTCTGCCTTGCTATTCTAGTCGTTGATCTTCTTGCTTTTTATTGGTTAAAATCGATTACAGACGTAACGATCTCTGATACGTTTAAGAAGCTTATTAACATACTATTCTTCACATTTACAATAGGACTTGTAGGCGCTATACTCACGCTAAAGATAAGACTTGAGAACATTTCAGAAAAAAGAAGGCATTTACTCATATCATCGCTTTACGGGCTTACGGTTTCATCTTTTATTCCTAAAATCATTTTTATTATTTGTATTTCCCTGTTGTACTATTTTAACTATGTCTTTTCAGATTCACAATCAAAATGGATCGTTCCGCTTGTTGGTCTCTTTTCTGGTTTCTTTCCATTTTTTATAATCTTATTTGCCATATTTAAAACAGTATATCATTTTAAAATTGAAAAAGTTAAACTAGAGTTTCAAAGCCTTCCTAAATCATTTGACCCTTTGCGAATAGTACAAATTTCAGATATTCATATCGGAAGCTTCAATTATAAATATGATATCCTACGAAAAGTAGTTCGGACGATTAATAGCCTTGAACCCGACATTATCGTTTTTACAGGAGATATTGTAAACAACTATGCTTGGGAACTTGATGGGTGGGCTCGCATATTTAAACCTTTACGAGCACCATTAGGTAAGTATGCAGTTTTAGGTAATCACGATTATGGAGATTATAGTGAGTGGGATAGTGCCCCTTTAAAAAAAGAAAACTTTAAAGGTATCGTTGCGTTTTTTAAGGCGATTGATTTTACATTATTACGCAACGATGCGCGTATAGTTGAAGAAAACAATAAAAAAATAGCAATAATAGGTGTCGAAAATTGGGGAAAACCTCCGTTCAAACAATATGGTGATTTAAGCAAGGCACTAGGACCGGCTGCACAAATATCATTTAAAATTTTACTCACTCATGATCCCACGCATTGGAGAGAAGAGGTGCTCGATAAAACGGATATTGCCCTAAGCCTCTCCGGACATACCCATGGAGCGCAAGCAGGATTTAATTACAGAAGTAAATCATGGAGTCCAATTAAATATAAATACGAACACTGGGCTGGTTTATACACTATCAATGATCAATATCTTTACGTGAATCGTGGCCTGGGGTGGTTAGGTTTTCCAGGACGTGTGGGAATGAGACCTGAGATTAGTTGTTTTGACCTGTACAGTAAGGTATAGCTATGCAGTATTTGAATCCCACTTTTTTATCTAAATTGACAAGACAGTAGTCCAAACTCGTGATTATTCTCGTATTTTTATGGTATGAAATTTTTTGAAGAAAGTATCGAAGAGGCCTTTAGAATTCTTCTTGAGGGTGCCTCAGAAGGGATTGTTGTGGTTAATTCAAAACAGATCATAGTAGCTACAAATGCTTCGGCCCGAAAGGTTTTTGGATATAAAAAAGAGGAGTTAGAAGGGAGTCATCTGCATACACTAATCCCAACTTCATATCATCATGAACACCATGACCATTTTAAGGGTTTTATGGAACACAGCAAGAAACGAGAAATGGGCAAAGGAAGAGATCTCTTTGGACTTCGTAAAGACGGATCCTACTTCCCTGTTGAAGCCGGACTCAATCCTTTTGCCTTGAACGGGCATCATTATGTCATGGCATTAGTTACTGATATTACGGTACGTAAGGCACAAGAGAAAGAAATTCTTGACCTCAATGATAACCTTGAGGAAAAAATTGAAGAGCGCACAAAGTCGTTATATGCAGCTGTGAGTCAGCTTAAAGAAGAAGTTGCCTTACGTATTGATGCAGAGAATAATGCAAAAGAGGCGCTACAAAAAGAGAAGGAACTCAATGAGTTAAAAACCAAATTTTTATCCCTAGTTTCTCATGAGTTTAAAACGCCCATAAGTGGTATTCTCACGTCAGCAACTCTAGCTGCAAAATATACGAAAGAAGAGCAGCAAGACAAAAGAGAAAAGCATCTCAACACCATTAGGAGTAAAGTTAAATACCTCAATACCATAATAGATGACTTTTTATCTATTGAAAGGCTTGATACCGGCAAGACCAATTATAAATTCACCTCATTCCCATTAAGTAAAGTACTCAATGAGGTTATTTACGATGCTAATATGCATTTAAAGGCCGGGCAGCAAATCAATTACCCTAAGAATGCAGATGACATCTCCATAGATTTTGATGAAAAAATCCTAGAAATCTCCTTGAGTAACCTCATTCATAATGCTGTAAAATATTCGGGAGAAGGAACCCTAATCGACTTAAAAGTGAAGCAAGCAGAAGGTTCGCTCGAAATAAAGATCATCGATCAAGGTATAGGGATTCCTGAGCATGAGCAACGTTTTGTTTTTGATCGTTACTTTAGGGCAGAAAATGTCTTGCTCAATCCAGGTACTGGTATTGGTCTTAATATCGTAAAAAATCACTTAGAAAACTTAGGAGGGAATATAAAATTCAAGAGCATTGAACGTAAAGGTTCGATATTTACTATCACCATTCCAATATCAAAAATCGTTGAATTATGAAAAAAGTACTCATTATCGAAGATGATACCGCTTTACGCGAAAACACGGCAGAGCTTCTTGAATTATCAAACTTTGAAGTAATCACAGCACCAAATGGCCGCGTGGGTATTGCTCTTGCCAAAGAAAGTACACCAGACATTATTGTTTGTGATATCATGATGCCTGAAGTAGATGGTTACGGGGTGTTGCAAGCTTTATCTCTAGATTCAAAAACGAACCTTATACCGTTTATTTTCCTTTCTGCAAAAACAGAGCATAAAGAAATTCGAAGAGGGATGGACCTTGGAGCCGATGACTATCTCACAAAACCGTTTGAGGAAGATGAACTTATAAGTGCTCTAGAAAGTAGAATTGCAAAGGCGACCATTCTCCAGAGCATTCAGACGGTAAGGGACTCAGAAGCTACAAGTGAGGATCAGTTGCGCAATCTAAATGAACTCAAGAACTTTTTTGATGATGAAGGAGAAGAGTTTCATTTTAAAAAAGGCGATATCATCTATAAAGAGCAAGAACATTCTAATATGATTTACCTCATCTCAAAGGGTGTTGTAAAAACACATAAGATGGACGAAAGTGGAAAAGAATTAATCACCACGCTTTATAAAGCAGATGATTTTCTAGGTTTTACATCCTTTATAGATAACGTGCCTTATCAAGAATCGGCCACCGTGCTAGAAGATGTTCAGGTGGTAGGGGTGAGCAAGACGGAGCTTAAAGAGATCCTGGAGAATAGTAAGCATGTGTCCCTAGAACTTATGGAACTCCTCACCGACAATCTTGCAGATATTAAGAATCAATTGCTACAGATGGCATACAGTTCCGTGCGTAAAAAAACGGCGCAGACTATCTTACAGTTTGCTCAGATACTCAAAAAAACGCAAGAAGAGGGTATCCGTATTGCACGTAATGATCTGGCTAGTGTGGCAGGTATTGCAACAGAAAGTTTAATACGCACCTTATCCGGATTTAAAAAAGAAGGACTTATTGAAATAGAAGGGCGTAATATCAGGCTCGTAGATATTAAAGGATTAGAACTTGTTGAATAAACCCAATACAAGCCCAAAAGGGTATTTATATTTCAATTTTAGGGACATTTGAGTATCTAATGAGTATCTAATGAGTATCTAATGAGTATAAAATAAGCTAAAACTGATTTTTGTCATTATTCCCTAGCTTCAAGAAAAATACATTTGTATTCCTAATTGTATTACCTAATGAAGCACATCCTTATACCTGTAGATTTTTCTGATGAATCTTGGAAGGCAGCCCTGTCTGCCTTATCGATGTGTCAAAACGCTGGGGTATGTTTCTATCTATTCTATTCGGAAATTTCAGATGCTTTCGATGCTGACCAAACGACGATCTACCTTACTAGGGAAAAAGATCTTCAATCGTGGTTAGTTAAATTAAAAAGTAAAATTACTAGGGGTCAGGTCATTATTCCATTGCGCTGGGAAGCGAACTTTATAGATTCCATACGTGCGGCTGTCTCTGATAATAAGATCGATTTGATCGTGCTTAGTGCACAGTATTCAAATATATTTCGCGATGGAGTAAATGGGAGCCATACAAGAGATATCATTACTAGGGTCAAATGTCCAGTACTTGTTGTACCGCTAAACATTATATGTCGTCTTCCGGAACACGTCGTTTTGTTGTCAGATTTTAACTTTAAACATCGGTCTCAAGCAACGACTATTGTGTCAAGGTTTATAAAACGAGCAAAAGCCCATCTCAATATTTTACAATTGAGTAAAACGGGCCATGCTCTCACGGATATTCAAAACTTAAATAAATCCTTTCTCCAGACAACACTGGATCAAGTTTCACATAGTTTTCATTTTGTCATCGATAAAACGATGGACGAAGCACTGCAGTCTTTTGTAGATATGCATAAAGTTGATCTCGTAATTCTATTTGCAAAAAATATAAATTTATCCGAAAATCTACTATTCTCACCAACCCTCAATCAAGATAATGATTACCATAAGAGTATCCCATTTCTCGTGGTACATGAATGAGCAATAGCTGATTAAAGTCATAGATTGCGTAGGTTCTAGTGACTAGTTTTGAGTAAATAAAAGCTAAAATCACCATGCGAGTTATCATTGTTCCGACCGATTTTTCTGAAAATGCTTTCAATGCACTTCATTGCGCGCTGCGGTATTTCAAATATGAAAAATTTAAGTTTATAATCATCCATACCTACGCAGATGAGGTCTATGAAAATAAGGCTGTAATCTCTAGGAGTGTACTAGAAGAATACAAGGAATTAAAAAGGAAAGAGTCGGAATTAGAGCTTGAGAGGATCATCGAGCGCATTATTGATATTGCGCCAAACCCGCATCATACGTTTACAACAAAAGCTATTTTTGGCACACTACTAGACGAAGTAAATACATTAGTCAATACAGAAAACGCAGACCTTGTAGTAATGGGTACTCAGGGGAAGACTGCAGATCGCAAAATCACCTATGGCAGCAATACGTTGCAAGTGATTAAATATGTAAAATGTCCCGTATTAGGTATTCCATTGGGATATGAGTATGAACGACCAGAGCAAATCCTGTTCCCTTCAGAATTAATGATTCCATTCAAAGGTCGAGAGCTCAAACTGATAAGTTGTATGGCAAGGAGTTTCCGCTCGAAGATGTACTTGCTCTATATCTCAAATTTTGATCGAATATCACTACGCCAAGAAGATATAAAGGCTGCGTGGGAATACCGCTTTCGCGAAAGCGAGATAAAATATACACGTCACGTCGAGGGTGACATCGCTACTATTATCAACAATTACATAGATCAAAATGACATCAGTATGCTGGTTTTGGTCAACTCGAAGCATACCTATATGGAAACCCTTTTACATACTTCTACTATTGACACAGTAGGACTTAATACTAAAATACCTTTTCTCGTCCTTCAAAATTTACCTCGATAAAACAGAACATCATGAAACATATCCTTTTGCCTACCGATTTTTCTGATACAGCACGCAATGCTATGGAGTATGCAGCACAATTGTTTAAAAATGAATCCTGTACATTTTATGTGCTTAATACTTATACTCCCGTTGCTCTTTACACAACCACTATCTATGATAATCATACAGCACTCAATATGGATTTAGGAGAAATCTATAAAAAGAATTCAGAAGAAAATGTGCAGAAAGCAATAGATCATATCAGCACAAAGTACTCAGATAAGGAACACAGTTACGAAGGAATCTCTTCCTATAATGTCTTAAATTTAGAAGTGAAAGACCTTGTTGCGAGTAAAAATATAGATTGTATCATCATGGGTACCAATGGAGCTTCAGGGCTTAAGGAGGTGTTTGTAGGTTCTCAGACAATGCACGTCATTAAAGATGCAAAAGTACCTGTTATTGGTGTGCCAGTAGGATATGCTTACAAAAATCCTAAGGATGTTCTTTTTGCTACAGATTATCGTTCTGATTCAAGTCAGAAGGGATTACCCTTATTGGAAGAATTATGTTCAAAACACACTTCTCGACTCATATTTTTAAACGCATATTATGGTGTTGCACTTGACGAGACACAACTTAAAAATAAAGAAGCCTTAGATCATTACTTTAAGCACGACGCTCACCTTACAGAGATCGCAGATGGTGTAGATGTGCTGGAAGCAATAGAAGATTTTCAGTCCAGACATCGTATTGACTTGCTGGTGCTTGTCCATAACAAACACAACTTCTTTGAGAACTTATTGTTTACACCGGTAGTACGCAAAGTCGCTCATCATTCTGATGTCCCTTTTTTAATCCTTCCGCCTTTTAAATTTTAATTATTATGATGCGCGTATTAATTCCAACAGACTTTAGTCCACATTCATATAATGCCTTGTCGTATGCGCATATGCTCTTTCAAAATACTGAAGTGGAGTATACGCTATTCAATGCCTATGGACCCTCTCCCTTAAAGCTTGTAGGTAATAAAAGTCCGCTGCGGCTTGGTATGATTTATAAAAGCCTTAAAGTAGCATCTTTAAAAAAATTAGAGGCCCTCAAAACCGAGATTTCAAATCGTAATGATTTAGTAAATCACTCGTACCGAATGCAAACCTATGATGGAAATCTTAAAGAAGGAATTCAGGATTTTACAAAAGATGATTACGATTTTATTGTAATGGGAAGCAAGGGAGCCACGGGTCTCAAGGAAATATTTATGGGTAGTGTGACCCAAAGTGTCGTCGCCTTGCATCAAGAGATTCCACTGCTTATCATCCCAGAAAAGGCAACATTTAGGATACCAGATACTATAGGTTTTGCCACAGATTTTACACGAGATTATAGCAAGGAAGAATTACAACCGCTTCTTACACTAACGCGGCTTTGGAAATCTATAATAAGAATGGTTGAAGTCTACAATATACCAGAATTGAGTCTTACCCAAAAGAAACATCTGGAACATCTAGAGTCGCTATTGAAGGATATCCAGTATAACTTCCATGTGATTCCAGAATTTTCATCATTAGAAAATTGTATCAATGCGTTTAATGACGAATTAGACATTGATCTTATGGTGCTCATAGATTACCCTAAAAATTTCTTTGAGCGTCTTATGCGAGAGCCTGTAATTAAGAAAATGACATTCCATACGGCATTACCTTTTTTAATTCTTCCTAGCCGTAACTGACTAATATCATAGTATGGTCGTTGCAATGCTTTTACTTTTAGCGTATAAATAAAACAAAATGGCATTTATTATAGTACCTACCGACTTTTCTGAAAGCGCATATAATGCCCTGTTTTACGCAACGCAACTTTTCCCCAATGAGGATTGCAACATTACACTGGTTCACTCCTTTGAGAGTCAGTTTTCAACGTCGACAAGTAGAATAGACATCGCTAGAAATGAAAAGCTGTATGACACCCTAGAAATCAATGTAAACAAGCAGTTTGAAAAAATTAAACATAAGATTATTCGAGACAATGAAAGGGTTAACAGAAATATAGAGACCGTTTCCAGTGCCCAGCCTTTGTGCAAAATAGTAAATCATTTAATAGTTAATACAACGGCAGATTTTGTGGTAATGGGTACTAAAGGTGCCTCAGGACTTCAAGAAGTATTTATTGGGAGTAAGGCGGTAAGTCTTATTAAGAAAATTAAGCCAATTCCAATATTTCTTATTCCTCAGAATTCAGTTTTTCAGAAACCCACGAGTATTGCATATGCTACAGATCTTAAAGTTGATTATGCACAATATCCACTAGAAATAATCAAGGAGATCATAAGGTCACATAAATCTAAACTACATATCTCACATATTTATAATCAGGTAAGCCCTGAAAATACTGTTGAGTATAACTTTCGAAAACTGAAGCTGAAACTCGAAGATGTAGACTACTCTACCCATTGGATTTCAAGTAAGAAGGCGATGCGAGATGCACTGGCCGAATTCTGTGAAGAACACAACATCAACTTACTCGTGCTTATGTATCATAAATATGGATTCTTAAAAGGGCTGCTCAAAACTTCTTTTGTAGAAAAAGTGAGCTTTAAATCTCAGATTCCACTCTTGATTTTGCCTGATAGTTTCTGATGAATATCATAGTTCTCTGTCATTAAGCGATTTAAATTTATCCTCTAATCTTAATCTTGAAGGAATGAAAAAGAAAATCCTAATACCTACCGACTTTTCAAAAAACGCCTGGAATGCTGTGGCATACGCGGCTGATCTTTTTAAAGATGAGGCCTGTACTTTTTATATCCTCAATGCATATACCGTAACGGGATACAGTCTAGGAGATCTCATGGTTCCAGAGCCCGGCTCAGACTCCTACGAGATAGCTAAAACAATATCGGAAAATGGATTGGAGAAAATCCGTGATATGCTAGACTTTAGAGCTCAAAATAATGCCCATCAGTATGAGACTGTGTGTATGTTTAATGATCCGTTATCTGCGATGATGGAATTCGTTGAAAAAAAGGACATTGACCTGGTTGTCATGGGAACCAAGGGAGCGAGCAATTCTCGAGGAGCTCTTTTTGGAAGCAATGCCATTACCGCTATGGAAAAACTGCGTAACTGTCCTGTTATTGGGGTGCCACTAGATACGCGGTTTGGAATACTCAAAGAGATTGTGTTCCCCACAAGTTATAAAACACATTATAAACGGAAGGAACTTATATGCCTCACAGAACTGGCTCAAATGCACGATGCACATATCTGTGTAGTACATGTAGATCATCGGGAAGCGCTCAGCGCAGATCAAAAAGAGAACCAGCAACTTCTCGAATATTGTCTGGAGGGAACGGAATACTCTTTCCACCACATAAATGGGTCTGATCCTGCCATTGGAGTGCAACATTTCGTCGAGAGTCGAGAAAGCAATATGGTTGCATTTATCAATAAGAAGCACACCTTTTTCGGAAGTGTTTTTACCAATCCTATGGTAAAGGAGCTTGGTATGTTCAGCAAGGTGCCACTCATGGTACTGCATGATTTGCGAAACTAAACCTCGTCGTTTCATGGAAATAGTATCGCTTTCGCGAAAATTTGAACAGTTTCAAGTACGATTAGTTCCATCCAGTTTTCGCATAAGCGAACGACATATTTTCACCTTAAATACTGCCACGCGTGTCCAAGTCTCACATTAAAGTTAAAAAATCTTCTGGTGAAAAAGTCACTTTTTCACTTGACAAACTCAAGAGTTCCCTGCGCCATAGTGGCGCCAGTGATAAAGATGTACAGTATATATTAAATGTCGTACGAGATGAATTGTATCAAGGTATTTCGACGCGTGAAATTTACAATAGAGCTTATGCCCTTTTGAAAAAGAAGAAATCCATCTTTGCCTCAAAATACAAATTAAAAAAAGCCATTTACGAATTGGGACCCACAGGATTTCCTTTTGAACGATTTATTGGCCAACTCATGCATTACTCGGGCTATGCCTGTGATGTGGGCGTGATTGTTTCTGGGAAGTGTGTACATCATGAGGTAGATGTAGTGGCCCAGAAAGCCAAACAAACCTTTTATATTGAATGTAAATTCCATAACGAAGAAGGTCTGAATTGCAATGTCAAAATACCGCTATATATTAACTCTAGGTATCGTGATATCGTAGATAAACAAATGAATGGCGATCATACGCATACAGAAGGTTGGGTTGTCACTAATACCCGTTTTACCTCAGATGCCGTGACCTACGGGACTTGTGCAGGGCTTAAACTCCTAAGCTGGGATTACCCAGAAGGCAACGGACTTAAAGACCGCATAGACCGATTAGGCTTATATCCGATAACAGTTTCAACATTACTTACGAAGCGTGAAAAAAACTTTCTATTAGGACGTGATGTCGTATTGTGTAAGCAGTTGCATAATGATCGTTTTTATCTAGATCATTTAGGCATTTCTGATACTAGAAAATCGAGAATACTTAATGAGATAGCACTCCTATGTAATGATGACAATACAAGAACAACATAATGTAAAGGTTCACTTTTTAGGTGCATCAAAAACAGTAACAGGTTCAAAGTTTCTCCTAGAAACCCCTGAACTTAGTATCCTTATAGACTGTGGAATGTTTCAGGGACTTAAAGCGCTACGGGAACGCAACTGGGAAGACCTTCCAATTGATGTTTCTAGTATAGACGCGGTATTACTTACACACGGTCATCTCGATCATACAGGATATTTACCCAGGCTGGTACGCCAGAAATTTGAAGGGGATATTTTGGGGACAGCTCCTACATTGGAGGTCGCTAAAATAATTTTAGAGGACAGTGCACGCATACACGAGGAGGATGCAAAACGAGCTAATAAAGAAGGATTTACCAAGCACAAACCGGCACAGCCTTTTTATACTCAAAAAGAGGTCGCACTGACCTTAGGTTTTTTAAAGCCAATTACGGAAAAACAGTGGATCACACTAAGTGAGAACATACAATGTAGGTTTATGCCCGTAGGCCACATTATAGGAGCTACATTTATTGAGCTAGACATCTATGGGAAGCGTTTTGTCTTTTCAGGGGATGTAGGGAGGCCCCAGGATTATTTGCTCGCTGCTCCAGAAAAACCAGAATGGGCAGATTACCTCTTTTTGGAAAGCACGTATGGAGACCGACTCCATGATGATACTGCTCCGGAAGAAATGATCATCAAGTTAGTAAAGGAAATCATATACAATGGAGGTACTCTCATTATACCTTCGTTTGCCGTAGAGCGGTTACAAACCCTGATGTATATCCTATGGAAATTGTACAAACAAAACAAGATACCCAACCTCCCGATATATGTAGATAGCCCTATGGGGAATAATGTGCTCTCGGTTTTTGATCGGTTTCCCAATTGGCATAAACTGCCGATGTCAGAATATAAGGCCATGTGCAATCACATCAATATTGTGACATCCTATAAAGAAACCTGGGAGGTTATTGATACTCCTAAATCAAAAATTGTAATTGCAGGCAGTGGGATGGTTACAGGCGGTCGTGTTCTTACCTACTTAAAACAACTGATCGATCATGCAAGTACTCAGATACTTCTTGTAGGCTACCAAGCAGAAGGAACTAGAGGTCGCCAACTACAAGAAGGTGTGCACGAACTAAAGTTATACGGTAAGTATTATCCTATAAATGCCCAGGTGCACCAAGTGCAAAGTCTCTCTGCCCACGCGGACCAAGGAGAATTATTGGATTGGCTAAGTGATCTTAAAAATATTCCAGAAAAGGTATTTCTCATACACGGTGAGGCTAGTGCTTCCGACGCTTTTAGGGTAAAACTGCAAACAGAGAAAAGCTGGCACATCCATATTCCAGAACTCAATGAAGTCATCTCCCTGATGGCGTGACTTTAGAACTGATTTATATCATAGTTTTTCTTTTTGTTTAGAATTACTTTTAAAGTAATTCTAAACAAACGTTCTTATGGAAACTACGATCCCACTGACAATAGATCAATATCACGAAGATGTAAAAGTCTGGAAATCTAATATTTCCTTGGCAGTTGACGAGATACGCTTTATAGAAAAATTGACACAGTCGTATGTTTTTGAACCTAGAACGCCCAATCTCTTTGAGCGTCTGGAAGAATTCAAATCACAGATTTACAAAATTAAAAACCTTCTTGACAATCTTCAAACGCTGCTGTCCAAGCACGATCTCGAATTGAGTGGTATGATGGAATGCGATACCGTAGCCTGCGATGTATACTTTCAAGAAAAGCACCTGTTGATAAAGGAAAATTATCGAGAGTTTATTAATTACTACAGTAAAACCAAAAGTGAAATTTTCAATTACTGCGGTACTATTTTAAAGAAGAATAAAAAAAATGAAGACTGATTTATATCATTTTTCAGGAAACGACATCTACTTAATTTTGAACGATAGTTTTATGAAAACCAATGGCTTTAGGGCAATTTGAGCTACTAATAACCATCTAATAGTATGCATAAAGGGGGGTGAACTTATTTAGGGGTAAATCAAGGATTGCCTCCTTTTATTTGCTTTTGTGTTGGGACTATACGCAGCATAAACTTTAGTTTAATGCTTTAATTTTTAATAATTCTATCACTATGAAACATCCATATTTTAATCAATACAAGTTCAAATACCTTGAGTGGAATGACGCAGACATTATTCACGAAGCTACCTTAATGTGGCAATCACAATTGGAATTCATTGAGGGAGAACAACTCTTTTTGAAAGAACTACTAAGCGAAAACACATTACTACTACTATCAGAAACAGGTTTTGATATGGCAAAACATCTCGCTACTGATCTTTCAAATTTAAATAGCCAACTTCCAAAGATACTCGAAGATGTTATGATACACCGAAATGATATTGTGGTACTGATAGACGGCACAGATGAATTTCAAAAAGAAAAAGCTTTTCAAGATGTACACCTTCTGTTGGAATTGCTTATCGGAACCTATTTAGAGAAGTATCATATCCTTAAAGAAGAAATTTTTAAGACGATGCGAGAAGTGTTTAAAAAGAGTAAGAAAAAACAACTGTTACAACCCTGATACTTATGAAAAATCCCTTAGTGTATTTAGTCCTTTTTGCTCTCACCCTCTTACAGAGCTGCACAAGTTCTGATCTCGTGGAAAATTGGAAGAATCCTGAAATTGATGTGTTCCATGCAGAAAAAGTGCTTGTGCTCGCAATGTCCAAGGATGTAAAGAATAGGAGACTTTTTGAAAAAAAGCTAGTGGACCAACTTACATCTAAAGGTGTTAACGCAGTGAATAGTAAGGATTTTTTTAGTGATGAATTTGTGAGTCGGCCGCCCACAGAAAGTGAGCTAGAAGCATTAGAGAATGAGTTGCTATCAGAAGGTTTTGATGCTATTCTAGTCTCAAGAGTAATAGGAGCAGAGGACAAGGTGACCCTTGTACAGAGCTATCAGAATTTTAATAGAACATTTAATGACTTTGAAGAAGATTATAGTTCGAGCCAAGATTTGTATGTAGAAGATGAGCGCTTGGAGAAGTATACCGTCTATCATGCAGAAAGCGCATTGTATTGTATCTGTCCTACTAAAGAACGTGAAGTTATATGGCGAGGATCCATAGATGTGACACAACCTGATTCCGATAGAAAGGCAATCAAAGATTATATAAACATGTTGATGTGGACACTTGAAGAACAAAAACTCTTAATCATCACCCCCAATATATAATTATGAAAACGCTCGTATACTCGGCAAAAGATTTTGAAATCCCATTTCTGGAAAAGGCAAATAATGACCTTCATTCGATGAATTACATTTCAGAAAGACTCACAACGCATACGGCGATGATGGCGATAGGCTTTGACGCAATATCCATATTTTCGGCAGATGATGCAAGTGAGATTGTGCTGGAGAAGCTCAGAGATTTCGGGGTAACTTATATCACTTTGAGGTCTGCAGGCTATGACAATGTAAATTTGAGCATTGCAAAACGTCTCGGGTTTAAAGTGGCAAATGCGCCTGATTACTCACCCAATGCCGTAGCAGAGCACGCCATAGCACTATTACTAGCCCTGAATAGAAAAATTACGCTTTCGCGAAAGCAAACACAGCAATACGATTTTAGGTTGACCAATCTTGTAGGTTTCGATCTCATCGGAAAGACGGTGGGCGTGGTAGGCACCGGAAGAATAGGGAGTGTGATTGTGAAAATCCTCAATGGATTTGGTTGTAACATTATCGCCACAGATCCTACCGAAGATGAATATCTGAAGACACAGTTTGGGGTTACTTATGTGGATATAGATACGGTATGTCAAAAAAGTGATGTCGTCATACTAAGTGTTCCACTCAATCAAGAAACCCATCATCTTATCGATAGATCAAAACTGGAATTGATGCATACAGATTCTCTTCTCATTAATGTAGCCAGAGGAGCTATTGTACATACTGCAGATGTTATTGATTATGTAGACAGAAAGGGCATAGCAGGGTATGCAACAGATGTATATAACAAAGAAAGTGGCGTTTTCTTTTATGACAGGTCTAAGGATGTGCCCATGGATGCGGTGCTGGACAAAATGCTCAATCACGAGCGTATACTCCTCACACCACATCAGGCATTTGCAACGCGAGAAGCGTTAGAAAACATCGCTAGAACGACGGTGGAAAATTTAAACAGTTGGCAAAAAGGGGTACACCCTAGAACGGAACTCACGATATCAAAAGAACTCTTATTGAACACCTGAACATTATGAAAAAAAATATGGGAACGGCAGACCGAGTATTTAGAGTACTGGTCGGTGTAGCAATTGCAACCTTATACCTTTTGGACCTGATAAGTGGAACTACAGCCTTAGTATTGTTAGCTGTGGGGATTATATTTTTATTGACGAGCTTGATTAGTTTCTGTCCACTGTATGTGCCCTTTGGGTTTAGAACGTGTAAGTGGAAAAAGTAAGTGTATGACTTCGATCGATGAGGTTTTTCTGAACACTTGCGTCAGTGCTGGATCATTAGTTGTTTTCGCGCACTGGCACATCTTCATGCAAATCGGTGAAAGCCTTATCAGTACTATAATCATCTCATAGGACTCTGTATAGTGTAAAAACTAAAAGTATTTACCCAAAGAGGGTTAAAAAGAATACCTCGTTAAATGCTAGATTCATACGTGCAAAAATAGTTGTGGTAATGAGGACCACTGTGGTCAATACCAACAAGAACATTCCAGTAATTCTCATGACGCGGTTTTTCTTCAAAGTCACTTAATTCTCGATCTCCACAATTATAAGTAAGTGGTACACATTGTTCTCATACACTGATAAATATCATCTTTTAGAAGTAGCGAATGCACCAAATTTGTCTCAGTATAATGAGCAAATTAAATAAGGTATGGACGTATGTTTCCATTGCGGTGATGATTGTATAACAACAATCATCGAGCATCAGGACAAGCATTTTTGCTGTCATGGATGCAAAACCGTTTTTGATATTTTAAGTAAAAATGATCTCTCTTATTATTACGAGCTGGAGCAAGCTCCAGGTACACAGCCATCTCGCTTTGAGGGCAAGTTTGATTTTCTAGAAAATCAAATCATAGCACACAAGCTCTTAGAATTTGACGAGCAAGGGTCGCAGGTGGTAAGCTTTGTAATCCCATCCATTCATTGTAGTTCTTGTATTTGGGTGCTAGAAAACCTTCATAAGCTCAACCCCAACGTTAAAACGGCCCAAGTAAACTTTCCTAAAAAAAGTGTGCGTATCACTTTTTCTTCAGATACGATATCGCTGCATGAACTGGTATTGCTACTCTGCAAAATAGGCTATGGCCCCTACATCTCTCTTGATGATGCTACGAAAAAGTCATCGCACATTGACCGTACTTTAATATATAAATTGGGCGTTGCAGGATTTGCTTTTGGGAATATCATGTTCCTTTCATTTCCAGAGTATTTTGAAGTGTCAGAGTTTTGGTTAGAACGATTTAAGCCTCTTTTTAGATGGTTGATTTTTGCTTTTTCAGTGCCAGTGGTATTTTATTCAGGGAGAGACTATTTAATCTCCGCATATAAGAGTAGGCTTTCTAAGATGCTCAATATCGATGTGCCTATTGCTATTGGGATTTTGGTGCTTTTCATTCGCTCTGCGGTAGATATTCTGATGGATTGGGGTTCGGGGTTTTTAGACAGTATGTCAGGATTGGTCTTCTTTTTGTTGCTAGGCAAATTCTTTCAGCAAAAGACCTACGCATTCCTTTCTTTTGAACGTGATTACAAGTCTTATTTCCCTATTGCTGTTACGCGATTGCTGAAGGATACATCGACTACTAGTAAAAATAAGATAAAACACTCCTCCGAAGAACAAGCGCAAGTCTACGATCTTTCGGCAGGTGATAGAATCATCATTAGAAACGGTGAACTCATTCCTGTAGATGGTATTCTAATCAAAGGAAACGCGCTCATTGACTACAGTTTTGTCACGGGAGAGGCAGAACCTGTTACTAAATTATGTGGAGATAAACTCTTTGCTGGAGGCAGACAACAGGCAGGTGTAATTGAATTGGAAGTTTTAAAATCTGTGGAGCAGAGTTATCTAACCCAATTATGGTCCAACGAGATTTTTAGTAAAAATAATGACAGCGCTTTTCAGACGATTACAGATCAAATAAGTAAACGATTTACCATTGCTATCCTTTCAATCGCTGTACTTGCGACCTTGTTTTGGATATTCTATCAACCCTCTTTAGCACTCAATGTTTTTACGGCGGTACTTATTGTTGCTTGTCCTTGTGCTATCGCCCTCGCTGCACCGTTTACATTGGGTAATTTGTTGCGCATTTTTGGACGGCATTCCTGCTACATTAAAAACAGCAATGTGATCGAGCAACTAGCAGGTATAGATACTGTTGTCTTTGATAAGACCGGCACGCTTACAACAAATCATAAAAATGTAATCACCTATGAAGGGATTGCCCTTACCCTTGAAGAACAAGAATTGCTTACGTCTACCTTACGCGCCTCTAATCATCCCTTAAGCCGTTCACTGTATACGTTATTGCAAGAGCATAACATTGGTACACTAGATGATTTTAAAGAAGAAGTAGGGCAGGGAATTGTAGGGGTCTTAAACCAAAATTTAATCAAGGTGGGTTCTTATGCATTTGTCGCTAGTGAGCCGTCTGATCAAATGCATGTCGATCAGAATGCCTACGCCAATCAAACCACCGTTCATATCAGTGCAAATGACACCTATAAAGGGTGCTATATCTTCTATAATGAGTATCGTGAAGGCATGCAGGCAGTATTTCATTCGCTGGCAAAAGACTGTCAGCTCGCAGTGCTTTCTGGGGACAATGAAGGTGAGAAAGTCTATTTAAAGGCGATACTTCCTGAACAAACAGATCTTGTTTTTAATCAACAACCCGGCGATAAACTCAACTATATTAAAGCCCTTCAAGAGAAAGGCAGAAAAGTCCTTATGGTTGGAGATGGTTTAAACGATGCTGGGGCCCTTGCACAAAGTAATGTAGGACTTGTGATCTCAGAAAATGTCAATGTGTTCTCACCGGCCTGTGATGGTATTTTGGATGCGACACGATTTAAGGATATACCGAGATTTATCACGCTTTCGCGAAAGGGAAAACAGATCATTAAGTATGCTTTTGTGTTCTCATTATGCTACAATCTCATTGGTTTAGGCTTTGCCATTACGGGGCATCTTGAACCTGTAGTCGCGGCTATTTTAATGCCTTTAAGTTCCATCAGTATCGTGGTGTTTACTACAGTTTACACCTACATCCTAGGACAAAAACTACAAACCTCCATAACCAAGAACCTCTAATGGAAAAAGAAATCAAACATTTAGCCATTCAATTAGAAGGTCTCACGAAGTCTTATAATCAGAGTAAATGCACCCAGTGCTTTATCATTCAGCACTATTTTAAAAGAGATTATAATCGTTTAAAGATGAAGTTGAAATCATTAGAAAACTTGACTACTTCAAATGTAAGCATGCAAAAAATATCGCTTGTAGATGTGCAACAAGCAACGGGAGTATTGGGAATGTATGTCATGGTATAAAACGCTCCTGTCATTACTAATAGCGAGCTGTAAACCTATCTTTTTGATAACTATGAGCAAAAAAAATAAAGAATCAAAACTGACAAAAGTCATCTTTAAAAAAAAACATCATTGGTAATTTTACCTCATAAATTGTGATACATATGAATATTATTTACATGCTACTTGCCATAAGTGTAGTGATCGCACTGGTCTTTTTTGTTGCCTTTATTATATCGGTTAAAAAGGGACAGTACGATGATACCTATACCCCCTCTGTACGTATGCTCTTTGACGATGAAGTAATTAAAAAAAAGCCAACTGTCAAAACGAAATCCAAAGAGTCAATCCAACTAAATGATCAGCCAAATTAACTATGGAATTACAACAATTTTATTACGATAATAAGATCGTGCGAAAGTTTATCGTCGCTACAATGTTATGGGGCGTTGTAGGGATGAGTATCGGGCTTTTGTTAGCCTTTATGTTTTTATTCCCTAACCTCACAGATGGTATCTCGTGGTTAAGTTTTGGACGTTTACGTCCACTACATACCAATGCAGTGATTTTTGCCTTTGTGGGAAATGCAATTTTTGCAGGAGTATACTATTCTTCTCAGCGTTTACTTAAGGCAAGGATGTGGAAGGATTGGTTAAGTAATTTAAACTTCTGGGGGTGGCAAGCCATTATCGTTGGCGCAGCAATTACACTGCCGCTTGGATTTACCACTTCGAAAGAATATGCAGAATTGGAATGGCCGTTTGATATTGCCATTGCCTTGATTTGGGTGGCATTTGGAGTCAACTTAATAGGCGCTATTCTCAAGAGAAGACAGCGTCACTTATATGTCGCGATCTGGTTTTACCTGGGAACGTTTGTCACTGTTGCAGTGTTGCACATTGTAAATAGTATGGAGGTTCCTGTGAGTGCTTTAAAAAGTTATTCTATGTATGCGGGTGTACAAGATGCCCTCGTGCAATGGTGGTACGGACACAATGCGGTGGCATTCTTTTTAACCACACCATTCTTGGGTTTGATGTATTATTTTGTGCCTAAAGCGGCCAATAGACCTGTGTATTCATATCGTTTATCTATTGTTCACTTCTGGTCGTTGATTTTTATATACATCTGGGCAGGACCTCACCACTTATTGTATTCGTCTTTGCCAGACTGGGCACAGAATTTAGGAGTTGCATTTTCTATAATGCTACTCGCTCCATCATGGGGAGGTATGATTAATGGATTGCTCACGCTGCGTGGTGCTTGGGATAAGGTGCGCACAGATCCAGTGTTGAAGTTTATGGTTGTAGCGATTACGGGCTATGGTATGGCGACTTTTGAAGGTCCTATGCTTTCGCTTAAAAATGTAAATGCCATTGCGCACTTTAGTGACTGGGTGATTGCCCACGTGCACGTAGGCGCACTCGCATGGAATGGTTTCCTAACCTTCGGTATGATCTACTGGATGGTGCCACGACTTTTTAAAACAACACTCTGGTCGACAAAGCTTGCAAATGTGCATTTTTGGATAGGGACTTTAGGAATCATTTTATATGCATTGCCAATGTATGTAGCTGGATTTCAACAAGCTTTAATGTGGAAAGAGTTCAATCCTGATGGAACGCTTACCTATGGTAATTTTCTAGAAACACTTATTGAAATTATGCCGATGTATTGGATGCGTGCTATTGGTGGGACGATGTTTATCATTGGAGCTTTAATCGGGGTTTACAATATGATAATGACCGCAAGAAACGGTTCTAAAGTAACCGATGAACTAGCAGAAGCAGCTCCGCTTATAAAAGTAACACGTAAACGTACAAACAAAGAAGCATACCATACGTGGTTAGAAAGAAGACCTGTGAAGTTGACCATTTTTGCAACGATCGCTATTTTAATAGGAGGTATGGTACAGATTATACCTTCCCTTGTCGTAGACGACTATATTCCTATAATTTCGAGTGTAAAACCGTACTCGCCACTCGAACTAGAAGGACGAGATCTCTACATACGTGAAGGTTGTGTGGGATGTCACTCCCAAATGGTACGTCCGTTCCGCAGTGAAGTAGAACGGTATGGCGAGTATGCAAAAGCAGGAGAGTTTGTGTATGATCACCCTTTCCTTTGGGGAAGTAAACGTACGGGACCTGATCTCTTGCGCATCGGTGGGAAGTACAGTGACAATTGGCACTTAAATCACTTCTACGATCCGCAAAGTACCTCTTCAGGTTCTATTATGCCCTCTTATAAATGGCTCATAAATAACGAGCTGGATAAGAGTGATACTGAAAAGAAATTGGAAGTTATGGTGTCACTAGGAGTTCCATACACCCAAGACGAAATAGATAGCGCACAGGAGTGGATGCTAGCACAAGCAACTCAAATAGAGAAAAATCTATATACCGACCCTGATTTTGCAAAAACCTATGAAGCAGATAAAAAATATGCAGCAGATAATGGGGAGGATTTTGTAGAGATGCGTAACCGTGAAGTCATCGCTATGATTGCTTATTTACAGCGTCTTGGTACTGATATTAAAGTAAAAAATGCAGATGCATCTGCACTAAACATAAACGAATAAGTCATGTTGAAATTTATAAAAGGAAACCTAGAAAACATCGATGGTGTTGCAATTTATCCTATGATTTCGCTAGTCATATTCTTCGTCTTTTTTGTCGTGCTATTCTGGTGGGTACTAACCGCTAAGAAAGCACATATTGACGAGGTAAGTAATATTCCTTTGCATGACAATATCATGAACGAAAACCAACCATTATTATGAGAAGTACAGCATCATTTATAAGAATTATTGGTTTTACCATTTTGGGATACTTCTTCTTGAATTGGGTAGGAACCGCAGGAGATACGTCCATCTTTATAGAGCAACCTTGGTTATGGGCCATTTTTGGTATTGTGATACTCTTCTATATCGCAGGTGAGATTTGTGTGGCCGCTTTACAAGGTATTTTGTACAAGACTCTAAAACCTGAAGCAAAGAGGCGGTATGATATAAAGGCCGCTTTCGCGAAAGCGAACCAATTCAAATGGTTCAAAGAGAAGTACAAGGCTTCTTTAGGCAGTAAAACCATGCAAGAAGAGCACGAAATCATCCTAGACCATAATTATGACGGTATAAAAGAACTGGATAATGATTTACCGCCCTGGTGGAAATATATGTTTTATGCAACGATCATATTTGCTGTTGTGTACCTCATTCGCTTTGAGGTGTATAGTGACTACAGTCAAGATGAAGAATATGAAACGGCTGTTGCCGAAGCTAAACTGGAGATTGAAGAATGGAAGAAAACTGCCAAAAATCTGGTCGATTTAAATACGGTAATACTGCTCAAAGATGAGGGCGATCTTACCGCAGGAAAAAGCATTTTTAATGAAAGCTGTATCGCCTGTCATAAAGCAGATGGCGGTGGTGGTATTGGTCCCAACTTAACAGACAAAAACTGGATACTGGGTGGAGGGATTAAAAACGTCTTTAAAACTATTTCCGAAGGGGGGCGTGATGGGAAAGGAATGATTTCTTGGAAGAGTGAACTCAAACCAGCACAGATGGCACAAGTGGCTAGTTATGTGTTGAGCTTACAGGGGACGACTCCGGCAGAGCCAAAAGCAGCAGAAGGTGAGATTTGGGTAGATCAGATGCTCCAGAAATGAGCGTTCCAGAAGTAAAAGAGGTGATAACCGATTCTACCGCAGTTAAAATTGTTCAGAACAACTAAGAATATATTATGCTAGTAATCAATGAAGTAGCCGATGCGCTCTCAAAAAGTGATACGCCCATTATTAAGCCAATCTATGATAGAGCAGGGAATAGACTGCTGGTCATAGGGTTGCGAAGCGGCGTTACTTTTCCTGAGCATTTGGCGCCATCTCAAGCAAAATTAATGGTCGTTCAAGGGGAGATAGATTTTAAAACGGCAACGAATACGTATCGGTTTGAGCGCTTTGATTCCTTTGATATTCCTATGGATGTAAAACATTCCGTACTGGGTGTTTTTGATGCAATTTTCTTACTACTCTTAGGGGCTCCAAAAGATATTTAAGGATGGCAGAACAGGGGCAAGAAAATTTTAGAGATACCATAGGAACACTTGGCGAAGACGGTAAGCGTGCTTGGGTATTTCCTAAAAAGCCTGTTGGTAAATGGTATGAATACCGCAAGTATGTAAGTTATGTGCTATTGGTGATACTCGTTTCTGCTCCGTTTATCAAGATAGGTGGCCATCAGTTCATGATGTTTAATGTGCTGGAACGGCGTTTTAATATTTTCGGATTTCCATTTTGGCCACAAGATTTTTACTTGTTTGTGATTATGATGCTCATTGGAGTCGTCTTTGTCATTTTATTTACCGTGGCTTTAGGTCGCTTGTTTTGTGGTTGGGTATGCCCACAGACTATTTTTATGGAAATGGTCTTTAGACGTATTGAGTATTGGATTGATGGAGATAGAGGAAAGCAGATGCGCCTGTCAAAAATGCCTTGGAATGCTGAGAAGATAAAAAAGAGAGTCCTTAAGTGGTTCATTTTCTTCATTATTTCATTCCTCATTGCAAATGTCTTTCTTGCTTACTTGATAGGCAGCGATCAGCTCATACGATATATAACAGACGGGCCATTTAAACATGTAAGCACGCTGGTCTCTTTACTCATATTTACAGGCGTGTTTTACTTTGTATTTGCTTGGTTTAGAGAACAGGTCTGTATTATAGTGTGTCCCTATGGACGCTTACAAGGGGTGCTATTAGATACGAAATCTATTGTTGTGGCCTACGACCATAAACGTGGAGAGAAAGAAGCTGGTAGAGCAAAATTTAAGAAGAACGAAGAGAGACCCGCTACTGGGAAAGGAGACTGTATAGATTGCTTCGCCTGTGTAAATGTGTGTCCTACGGGAATTGATATACGCAATGGTACGCAGTTAGAATGTGTAAACTGCACGGCTTGTATCGATGCTTGTGACCATATGATGGAGGCGGTAGACCTTCCTAAAGGATTGATTCGATATACCAGTGAAGATAATATTGAGAAGAAAGAACCTTTTACACTCACACCACGTCTTAAAGGGTATTTAGTGACTCTAGGTATATTAACCGCAGTGTTAATCGGGATGCTTTTTTTACGCAATGACGTTGAGGCACGTATTCTCAGATTACCAGGACAACTTTACGAGCACAAGGCAGGTAATATAATAAGCAATGTCTACACCTTTAAGCTTGTAAATAAAATGGACAATGATTTAGAGGGGATTCATTTTGAACTGTTGTCACATAAAGGCAGCATCAAATTAGTCTCTCAGGATGATTTTAAAATAGAGAAGGAAGGGCGCGCCAAAGGGACGTTGTTTATTGAAATAAATGCCAGCGCCTTAACGGGAGATAAAGACAGATTAGAGATAGGGATCTACAGTAGTGATGATCTTATTGAAACAACCACAACGGCCTTTTTAGGCCCGAGGAGTTATAAATAAGTGCGCTTTCGCGAAAGCGTGCATCTCTCGACTAATAAAATGAAGTTTAACTAATAAGGTACCCGTCTAAGCGGGCATTTAGACTATGAAATGGAATTGGGGAACAGGACTGGTACTGGCGATGATAGGCTTTATAAGCTTTATTCTATACTTTGTAATTAAGATGAGTACCGATGAAAAATACAGTCACGATCTAGTCACTGAGGAGTACTATGCCAAAGAAATGGTATATCAAAAGGAGATAGATGCCGAAACCAATACAAACAATCTCAATACTAAAATTGGAAGTAAAAAGGTGAAAGAGGGATGGCTAGTTACTTTTCCAGACGAACTCGATCCTTCAGAAATAATTGGTAAAGTGTTCCTATACCGACCGTCAAATCAACAACTGGACTTTGACATTTCCATGGAATTGTCAAGTTCTGATTTGCTCATACCTGACAATCGTTTGCTAGGCGGTCGCTGGAACATTACAATAGATTGGACGTATGATAATACGTCATATATGTATAAAGAACAAATTGTATACTAATGTTGTGGTCTGCGCTCATATTTGGATTATTAGGTAGTTTTCACTGTGTGGGAATGTGCGGCCCAATTGCATTCTTACTTCCTTTAGATCGTAAAAGTCAAAGCAAGCGCCTACTTCAATTGGCCAGTTATCACATAGGACGATTATGTACCTATGGAATCATAGGGTTGGTTTTTGGACTTGTAGGTAAAAGTTTTTACCTGTTTGGGATCCAACAACAGCTATCCATTGGTATTGGTATAGGGATGATTGCGATGGTTCTAATTCCTTCCGCCATTTTTAATAGATACAATTTTTCAAAACCAATATATGCCGCAGTCTCTAAAGTGAAAAGCGCCATGGGCGATGCGCTTAAAAAGAAAGACCCTGGGACATTTTTTACGATAGGATTTTTAAATGGGCTATTGCCTTGTGGGTTAGTTTATATGGCTGTTTTTGCTTCGCTTGCTAGCGGGGGACCGGGGTATGGAGTTTTGTATATGGTTCTTTTTGGTATAGGAACGATTCCTCTAATGACCACCGCCATCTACCTAGGGAATTTTTTAAAAGGGCAAGTGAAACAACGGATACTTAAAGCGATTCCCGTTTTTGTAATCATCATAGGACTCTTATTTATACTTCGGGGAATGGGCTTAGGTATTAAATACATTTCGCCATCTGATATGGTAACCGTAGAAAAAGTAGCCGCGAACCATAGTTGCCATTAAAAAGTGAGAAAATGAAGAATGCGTTAGGCCAAATAACTACAAATAAGTTGCGTAAGCGATTACAACGACTTGTTGATATTCTCGTTTTTGCGGCCATAGATATACTCATGATGCTCCATATCATAGGGAGATCAAAACACTTTAAATAATCTTAAAATTAATAATTATGAATCTACTTTTTTTACCCCTTGTAAACTGGGGAATGGGCGCAGCAATCATAGCTGTATTTGTAATCGTTTGTATTGTGATGGTGGCCATTGTTCTAAATCTTGCTAAAGGCGATAAAAAGGATAATCAATCCAATACGTAATTTGCTAGGCGCGGGTACTTTTATAATCGTGTTAGTTGTCCTGTTGTTTTTGCTGCGATGATATCATCAATAGCAATTAAGCGGCACTATAATTTTAAAAACGCAGTACCATTCTCTAATTGGACGGCAAGATCTTTTAGTGTTGTTTCTTCTAGCATCGCTTTAAGCCCGTTTCTTACTTCTTTGAAGCGTTCATGTAGCGGACAAGGTTTAAGTTCGCTGCATTCTTTTAGGCCTATGCCACAAGCGCTATAGATCGCATCTCCATCTATTGCCTTTACGACATCAGAAAGCCGAATACTCTTCATGGCATCTTCCGAAATTTGAAAACCACCATGCGGCCCTTTTACAGAGACCACGATATCACCTTTTACGAGTTTTTGTAAAATTTTAGCAGTAAAAGTACGAGGAGAATTAATGGCTTTCCGATATCTATAAGATTCACCCGTTCACCATTACTCGACTTCATAGTTATAAAGATTAGGGATCGTATTCCGTATTCACAGGCCTTAGAAAACATGATTTTTTTTTAAAATTTCTCACAAAGATATAAAGGACAAAACTATCCGGATTATGATCAATGTCATATTTTCCGATCGTTTTGTCCTTTAGTTTTGGGGTGTCAATAGGATAATCCCGATGATCATTATTTATATAATGCCAACAGATATAAACACTTAACGCTCTAAACATGAATAGAATAATCAAAAGCTCCTTTCTCTTAGTATTAGGACTATTACTAAGCTGTGGAGGGAAAGAGGAGAAACAAAAGGAGAAGGTTCAAATTGGTCAAAAGACGAAGGTTGTGGTTAAGAAGGAGACTTCTGAATCCAATGAAGTTCCTGCATCCAAAAGAATAACGCTCGATAATAAAGGTGTTGGGGAAATCAAATCACTAACATTCGATGCGACTATAGACAGTGCCATGGTTGAAAGGGGCGCTGCACTCTTTAAAACAAATTGTACGGCTTGTCATAAAACGAATAAACGTTTTATAGGCCCAAATCCAACAGGAATTTTTGAACGCAGAAGTCCAGAATGGGTTATGAATATGATTCTCGATCCAAAATTAATGACAGAAGAAGATCAATGTGCAAAGGATTTGCTTGTTGAATTTAATGGAGCTGCAATGGCAAACCAGAATTTAACGGAGCAACAATCCCGTGACATCCTAGAGTATTTTCGAACCTTAAAATAGTATAATTATGAAAACCATTCATGTATTTAAAATAGTTCCAGCGCTTGTATTTCTTCTGGTTGTATACAGTTGTAAAAATGATGCAAAGCAAGACTTAATAACGAATCAGACGAGTACGGAAGTTGCCACACAAAGTCAAAAAGGACAAGCATTTATAGAAGATGACAGCTCTACACCTAATGTGTTACAAATCGCTATCAAATCGCCAGATCACACGACCTTAGTCGCGGCAGTGCAAGCAGCAAGCTTAGAAAACGTACTTGTTAATGCAGGACCCTTAATGGTATTTGCACCGACCAATGCTGCTTTTGACGCATTACAAGAAGGAACTGTAGAGACGCTATTGAAACCAGAAAACAAAGCAAAGTTAGCTGCGATTTTAAAACATCATGTAACAGCGGGTAACTATGACAAAAACTTTTTAAAGAAATTTAAAAAGCTGGGACAAGCAGATGATACGAATGTAATTGTTGAGGTGAAGGGAGATGATGTGTATGTAGGCGGTGCAAAAATAATTGCCAGTATTAAGGCCGGGAATGGGATTGTACACGTAGTCGATAAAGTGATTTTACCTACCTCAAACTAGTATAAATAAGAAAACAACTTAATAGTAGAACCAATGAAAATATATAAATATCAACTTTTATCACTCTTAGGTGCGGCAATGGTCTTTACAAGCTGTGGTAATAACAATGGACAGTCTGGATCTAGTGGTGCATTAAATTCTAGTGCTGCAGAAAAAGTATACGTAGCCCCAGGAGAACATGATGAATTCTATGCATTTATGTCAGGGGGTTATAGTGGTAATTTGACGGTTTATGGCCTGCCTTCTGGGAGAATGTTTAAGGAAATACCTGTCTTCTCACAATTTCCAACCTCTGGTTATGGGTATTCTGAAGAGACGAAACCTATGTTAAATACTTCACACGGGTTTGTGCCTTGGGATGATTCTCACCATCCAGATATTTCCCAAACGAATGGAGAATTAGATGGGCGTTGGATTTTTATAAATGGAAACAATACCCCTAGGATTGCGCGTATAAGTTTAACGACTTTCGAGACTGAAGAAATTATAGAAGTCCCTAATAGTGCGGGAAACCATAGTTCCTCTTTTGTTACGGAAAATACGGAGTATGTAGTTGCAGGAACACGTTTTTCGGTACCTATTCCGCAGCGTGATATGCCAATAAATGAATACAAAGGTAATTTTAAAGGATCACTGTCATTTATAAGTGTAGATCCAGAACATGGGCATATGGATATTAAGTTCCAGATTATAATGCCTGGTTTTAATTATGATTTATCACACCCAGGTAGAGGAAAATCACACGGTTGGTTCTTCTTTACGACCTATAATACAGAGGAGGCAAATAGTTTACAGGAGGTAAATTCATCTCAAAATGACAAGGATTTTATCGCTGCAATTAATTGGAAAAAGGTAGAAGAATATGTAAACAATGGTGGTGGTACACTGGTGCCAGCGAACTATGCACATAATATCTATGATGAAGGGACACACACGGCAACTACTAATATGAAGAAAGAAGTGCTTACAGTAAACCCACTCGACGTACCTGGTGCTGTATATTTTTTACCAACTCCTAAGTCGCCTCACGGTTGTGATGTAGACCCATCTGGAGAGTACATCATAGGTAATGGTAAACTGTCTGCAGATCTCACAGTACACTCATTTGATAATATGATAGCTGCTATCGAGGGTAAGAAGTTTGATGGAGAGGCGTATGGCATTCCTATTCTGAAATTTGAAGACGTGCTAGCAGGGACTGTGAAAAGTGGAGGTTTAGGACCTTTACATACGGAGTTTGATGGTAAAGGTAATGCGTACACCACTTTCTTTATCTCTTCTGAGGTCGTAAAATGGAAACTTGGTACTTGGGAAGTAATCGATAGAAAACCAACCTATTATTCTGTAGGACATATTATGATTCCTGGAGGAAATTCTGCAAAGCCTTTTGGTAAATATGCCATTGCTCTCAATAAAATAACCAAGGATAGATACCTGCCTGTAGGACCAGAAATGGAACACTCGGCACAGATTTATGATATCTCTGGTGAAAAAATGGAGCTTCTATATGATTTCCCAACGCACGGGGAGCCTCATTATGCTGCTGGTATTCCCGCTGAATTATTAGCGCCAAAAGCTAAAAAAATATACAGACTGGATGAAAACAAGCATCCATATGCTGTAACGAGTCCAGACCAGGCTCGTGTAGAACGTAAAGGCAATGAAGTGCATATCTATATGTCTACCATACGTAGTCACTTTACACCAGATAATATTGAAGGCGTAAAAGTAGGCGATAAGGTATATTTCCATATCACAAATCATGAGCAAGATTTTGATGTGCCACACGGGTTTGCAATGATAGGTCAGAATACTTCTGAGCTTCTCATAATGCCTGGACAGACTAAAAGTTCGTTATGGGAGCCTAAAAAAGTAGGAGTTTGGCCTTTTTACTGTACAGATTTTTGCTCTGCACTTCACCAAGAAATGCAGGGATATATTAGAGTTTCACCGGCAAATTCTAACATAGAATTGAGTTGGTCTCTAGGTGGAGACTAATGAGTGGTTAGTTCTTTTTAAGCAGGCGGTTCATCTAGTACCGCCTGCTTTTATCACAATTGTTTCTTCATAGTTCGCTTTCAAGACCCTTAGTGATAAATTTTAAGCTCAGAGAAGTCGAAGTAGCGTAATCATAATAAAGTATAGCAATAATGAAAAAGGCAAGTCTTCTTATGATCCTTGGTGCCCTATTATTGACGGGTTTGTTTAAATTTCCGTTATGGAACATTGAGTTAGGTGCCCCACAATACCCGGAGCCGTTAGGGATGAATATTTATATAGATGGTATTCAAGGAATGAACGAGTTTGACATTCAAAACATAGATGGTCTCAACCACTATATTGGGATGAAAACCATACCAAAACCTGAGGATATGTGGGAGTTCAGGATATTTTCAAAAGTAATTGGGGGGATGGCAATCCTAGGCGTTATTATAGGAGTTTTGGGCTTCTTCGGCAAAGTGAGTTATCAATGGTTTCTAGGGTGGTTGATACTCATGACCCTATTAGGAATACTAGGTATGTACGATTTTAACGCGTGGATGATTGATTATGGGACCAACCTCGATCCCAAAGCCATCATGAAATTGCAAAACCCAGATGGCACACCAATGAGTTATAAACCGCCGTTAATGGGACATCAAAAAATGCTCAATTTCGATGCATATTCATACCCTAGAATGGGAGGCTATTTGATGGGAGTCGGGATGATTTGTACACTTATAGCTTTCTTTTTAGGAAAGCGAGTAAAATATGAAACAGATGAAAATACGCTATAAATTAAGCCTTGTCGCGACAACATTTCTTGTATTGAGCGCCTGTAGCAAAGCCCCGCATAAGATAGATTATGGAAATGATGGTTGCCATTTTTGTAAAATGACCATTGTAGACAAGATACACGGCTCTGAACTCATAAGTGATACTGGAAAAGTATTCAAATTTGACGCTACAGAGTGCATGCTCAGTTATGTAGATGAAAATAAGGAGCTTCTCATTGGCAGTCTTCTCACTAATTATTATGAAGATCCTACGAAGTTTCTATCGACACACGAAGCTACGTTTTTAATTAGCGAAAAATTACCGAGCCCTATGGGAGCCAACCTTACGGCTTTTAAAACAAAGGAAAGTGCAGAAAAGGTGCTGACAGAAAAAGGGGGCGAGCTCTACTCTTGGGAAGCACTCAAAGTATATTTGAATCAATAGGTTAATAACAAAATTTTGAACATAAAAGCCTCACATACATGGATCGTAATTGTCACTTTTATTGTGACACAGTTCGCTTTCGCGAAAGCGGAAACGATAACCGTATGCACCTCTTGTGATGTACCTTCACTGAAAGAGGCTATTGCTGTGGCTAAAGCTGGGGATACCATTTTAGTAAAAAAAGGAACCTATAAAGAGTACAATATTGTAGTAGATAAACCACTCATCATTAAAGGCGAAAATTACCCGATTATTGACGGTGAAGATCAGGGTGAAATCATTCGGATTGTTTCAGATAACGTGACAATAGATGGCTTGTTTATCATTAATGTAGGAACCAGTTACACCAGTGACCACGCAGCAATACGTGTAGTGAGAAGTGAAAATTTCTTGATACAAAACGTGGTATTAGAAAAGCTTTTTTTTGGTATTTATATTGAAAAATCGAACAACGGAAAGATTTATCATAATAAGGTCATAGGGGATGCTCAAGATGAATATAACTCGGGTAATGGCATCCAACTCTGGTACTCAAAAAATGTAGTGGTCGAGCGTAATATTGTCCAAAAAGTAAGGGATGGGATCTACCTAGAGTTTTCAGATAGTATTACTATTAATCAAAATATGAGTACGGATAACTTGCGGTATGGATTGCATTTTATGTTTTCTAATGATGATTTGTATACCAATAATACCTTTGAGAATAACGGAGCAGGTGTTGCGGTAATGTTCTCAAAACGCATTAAAATGATCAATAACACCTTTAGAAAAAACTGGGGTACGGCTGCTTTTGGATTACTTTTAAAAGAAATAAATGACGCGGAAATAACAAATAATGTTTTTGAAGAGAACACGATAGCAATCAACATAGAAGGGTCTAATAGAATCGTTTATTCTGGCAATGACTTTATCCGCAATGGTTACGCTATTAAGGTGTTAGGCGCTTGCTATACCAACACTTTTGAAAAGAACAATTTCTTATATAATTCTTTTGATGTCTCCTACCACAGTAAGATCAATGATAACATTTTTCAAGATAACTATTGGAGTGGGTACACCGGGTATGATCTTGATACAGATGGGATAGGAGATGTGCCTTACAGACCCGTGAAATTATTTTCGTATATCGTTAACAAAACACCAGAAACCATCATATTAATGAGAAGCCTATTTATGGATATCATAGATTTTTCTGAAAAAGTTTCCCCCGCATTTACACCTGATAATTTATTGGATATGACTCCACAGCTAAGGCGATACGAATGATCAAAATAGAACAATTATATAAGCGGTTTGGGAAAAATCAAGTGCTTAAGGGTATAGATCTATCGTTTGACAACAAAGGAATCGTTGCTATTTTAGGACCTAATGGCTCTGGTAAAACCACTTTGATAAAATCTATATTGGGAATGGTACTTCCTGATAGCGGTCGTTTGTCTGTAGATGGCACTTCTATTAAGAAAAATTGGAAGTATAGAGATCAGATAGATTACTTGCCTCAAATAGCAAACTTCCCGGCAAATCTAACGGTTAAGGAACTTATGGCTATGATTAAGGATGTACGTAATCGTCCTGGAGACGATAAAGGGTTGATCGCCCTATTTAAGCTTGAGCCTTTCCTCTCCAAAAAACTAAGCACGCTTTCTGGAGGTACTAAACAGAAAGTGAATCTCGTGCTCACGCTGATGTTTGATAGTCCCATCATTGTATTAGACGAGCCAACAACGGGTCTAGACCCAATCGCATTGATACATTTAAAAGCGCTAATTAAAGAGGAAAAAGCAAAAGGAAAAATCATCTTGATTACCTCTCATATTATGAGTTTTGTAGAAGAGATGGCTGATGAGATCGTGTTTTTACTTGAGGGCAAAGTTTATTTTCAAGGGGACATCGAACAGCTTAAAGCACAAACCAAAGAATCAGATTTTGAACACGCGATTGCTAACCTTTTAAACCAAGAAAATGCTTAAAATATTAAAATATAGCTTTTTCGATTTGATCCGAAGTAGATGGAGCTACGTGTATCTATTATTCTATTTATTGCTAGGGTCTGTCCTTCTTTTTTTGAATAATGACCTCTCAAAAGCAGTAATCACTTTGATGAATGTAATTATTATTCTAGTGCCGCTTATTGGGACCGTATTCGGGGTGATGTATTACTATAATTCCAAAGAGTTTACGGAGTTATTGTTAGCACAACCCATAAAGCGATCTTCCATTTTTATCGGTCAGTATTTAGGGGTAGCACTTTCGCTCTCCATGAGTCTCATTATAGGATTGGGAATTCCCTTTGTGCTGTATGGATTGTTTGAATCTAATGAAATATGGGATTTTATACTACTTCTTGTAACGGGAACTTTTCTCACCTTAATATTCACTGCACTCGCATTTAATATTGCTTTATACAATGAGAATAAAATAAAAGGTTTTAGTTATTCAATTTTGCTTTGGTTGTTCATGGCAGTTATTTACGACGGCTTGTTTCTAATGTCACTTATCGCATTTCAGTCGTATCCTTTAGACTCATTTTCTATTGGTGCAACGATGCTCAATCCTATTGATTTGTCTCGTATTTTAATATTGCTAAAGCTAGATATATCTGCTTTACTAGGATATACAGGCGCTGTTTTTCAAAAGTTCTTTGGAACTGGTTTGGGTTTGTTGATTTCTATTTCCGCACTGGCAATGTGGGTCCTTTTGCCCTTACTTAATATTTATAGAAAATGTAGAAAAAAGGATTTTTGAAGTGTCTATAAAATGTACGAACACATTTACGAAAATAGTTTTCTTCAACCAGACGCTGTATATCATATATGATATAACAATGTAATCAAAGAGGGTACACTCACTAAGTTTTTTGCCATTACTCGCTCGATGGAAAGCATATTATAAACGGCAGTATCTATTGTTTTCTCATCCCCATAGACGGCATCAGCAAAGCTAATACGCAGTAAACCTGTATATATCAAGATCCCTACAATTTTCGACCCCAATACAGCGGAAATTTGTTCAATATAATTTTATTTGAAGATTTTTTCGGCTATCTCAAGTGAGTCACTTGTATGGAGTGTGATACTGTTTTTAGTCATTATACTGGAAATAGATGTTCTTTTTTTATTGTTTTAGTTTTTTAATTGATACTTAAAAGTAAATCAATTACGATCTCTAAAGGCTGATAGATTTAAGTGTAAAATGATGAATGAAAAATAATTTATTGCCTTGAAGAGGCCTATACGAAGTATGTATTATATGCTTTCAAGTTATAAATAATACTATCTACTAATAGCTTATTATCTTCAATGCTTCTAGATGCTTGGAGCGCATCTACTTTTTCAATTAAAGGCATTAGAAATACATGAAGGTTGTCATGTGACGGACCTTTCATAGAGCATTTCTGTATCACGATATTAATCTCATTTTTTAGATCTGTTCCTAAGGCTGTGTAGTCAATTTCAGAACTTGTATCTAGATTTTCTAGTAAGTCTAACATCTTGTTAACCCCAAGTGTTGTCTCCTCATTTGCCATCCATTTATTACTTCCGTCTAGTGCAATCTTTTTCTCCCAGTTGTTGTTTAAAAGCTGGTCTTTATTGGTTTCGTTTGATTTACAACTTAGAATGGTGAGTACTATTAAAGCAGTCAGAATAGATTTCAAATAGTTCATTTTTTTATAATTAAAGGGTTGTTTTTTGAAATTTTTGCTACCTATTTCCTTCAAAATATTGAGATTAAGTATCGCTTAAAGATGCTGTCGGCTCAATGGCAGTGATGCTTTAATTCTTTTGAATACATGATGGAATAGTCATTGTCATATAGTCATTGAAAACAACTGCGTATCTGGTTTTTTGCGTTGTAAACGCAGATCAAAAGGTAAACATATATTACGTACAAAAGCGCGCCCTTTTTCAGTAACCATTATTTTTTTTGCAGAGATCTTCAAGAGGTCATCCTTTTCTAGTTCGATAAGTTTAATAAGAACTTCAGGTAACTCGGGGAAATAAAGGCTGTCATCTTCCCAGGAGGTCTCAAACGTGCACATTAGATGGAGTATATGCTCCCGAATGACAAGATCTTCATTGTTGAGAATATGACCTCTAAAAATGGGAAGAATTCCATCCTCTACAAGCTTTTGATACTCCTCTACATTTTTTACGTTCTGCGCAAAGCTGTACCAAGTATCGCTGATAGATGACACACCTAGGCCTATCATAAGCTGTGTTTTACTATCATTATATCCCATAAAATTTCTATGAATAGTACCTTCTTGCTGCGCCTTATAGAGGCTATCTGATCTAAGGGCAAAATGATCCATTCCAATCTCTATGTAACCTGCTTGAGCAAGCATCTTTTTTCCTATTTCATACTGGTTGCGTTTCAATGCTGCAGAGGGAAGATCCGTATCCTTGAAGCCACGCTGTCCATTTCCTTTCATCCACGGTACATGGGCATAACTATAAAAAGCTATGCGGTCCGGTTGCAGTTTAATGGTCTTATGAATCGTATGGATCACATCATCTTGAGTTTGAAACGGTAGCCCATAAATAATATCATGACCTATGGAGGTATAACCAGCATGCCGTGCCATTGAGGTCGCAGTTTGTACATTCTCAAAAGGCTGTACTCTATGGATTGCTTTTTGTACCCTATCGTTATAATCTTGAACACCATAACAGACGCGAGTAAACCCATTCTCGGCAAGCGTTTCTAAATGTTCTTTTGTGGTATTATTAGGGTGGCCTTCAAAGCTTAGTTCGCAGTCTTTGGCTTTTCGGGCTATGGTAAAAATGCCATGTATAAGTCTTTCCAGGTGTGCCGGCGAGAAGAATGTAGGTGTGCCGCCTCCAAGGTGTATCTGTTTTATAACAGGCTTCTCATCAAAAAGCTGACTGTAAAGAACAAACTCTTTCAAGACGGATTTTATATAAGGTGCTTCAACAGTGTGATTTTTAGTAATACGTTTGTTACATCCGCAAAACGTACACAGACTTTCACAAAAGGGGAGATGTATGTAGAGACTGATGCCTTCGATACTATTGCTTTCGCGAAAGCTTCGCGCTACTGTTTCCTTCCATTGTTTGAGTGAAAAGGTCTCCGTATCCCAGTAGGGAACCGTTGGATAACTGGTATATCTGGGGCCTGCAACATTATATTTTGAAGTGAGTGTACACATACTATTTTACTTTTATCAAAAGTAATGTTGTGCACGAATGTATCATATGATATTTGTCAGCTATACTGGGTAAATTACTGGTTATACCTACGCTAGAGGTATTAATTGTCCTCTGTTATGAAATGGTAATAGTCTTTGATGATCATCCACTTTGCGCATTAATGTTTCCGTATTGACTTTTTAAATAGAAATCACTCTAAGTGACAAAGGAAATGACGTTCACTACATAGTTATTTAAAAATAGTTGCAGAATCAATGCTGACTTGAGGGATTTTTAAATATTTGATAATCAATTATTTAATGTATAATTGGCCTTTTTTTTCTTTCCATAAATGTTAAATATTCTATAAAACAGTACCTTTTAATGCATAGTACTGTAACACCTTAATTATTTTGGCGTCTATTGGGTGTAAGTAAATCAGAAAAAACAACGATTAAAAAATATAATTATGAAAGCATCTAGTTACAGAACAGCAACAGAATCAAAAACAGGACAGTACTTCTCATCACTTAGTAATAGCAAAAGAGGGCAATGGGCTCAGTATCGAAGTTTCAGTAGATAAGCAGTATCTAAAAAGAACAATCACAACCTATAAAATTAGAAATTATGAAAGCATCTAGTTACAGAACAGCAACAGAATCAAAAACAGGACAGTACTTCTCTTCACTTAGCAATAGCAAAAGAGGGCAATGGGCTCAATATCGAAGTTTCAGTAGATAAGCAGTATCTAAAAAGAACAACCAGCAACCTATAAAGTTAGAAATTATGAAAGCATCTAGTTACAGAACAGCAACAGAATCAAAAACAGGACAGTACTTCTCTTCACTTAGTAATAGCAAAAGAGGACAATGGGCTCAGTATAGAAGTTTCAGTAGATAAGCAGTATCAATAAATAAGATAAAAGGATCTGTGCAATAAGGGATTCATGAAAACAGCTAGTCACAGCACATCCACAGAATCATAAACAGGGCTGTACTTCTCAGCGTTTAGTCTTAGCAAAAGAGCACAATGGGCTCAGTATAGAAGTTTTAATCGCTCACCCCGGTTTACAGCACATCAATCAATATCTAATGGGATCACAAAAATAGTTCTCTTTTCCAAAAGGAAAAGCAGGGCATAAACCCATTGAGAGTCATTGAAAATAGATTTGAATTGTAATGAAAATAAATCTATTAAACATCATCTTCTGCACACATTTAGTTTTCGGTTCGCTAACATTAAATGCACAATCATAAAGAAATCGCTTAAAAGTGCATTGAGTGACAACGCAATACTCAACAGAGTGGGATATAGGAAAATAAAAAAAGAGAGTGATGCTGGTTGGGCATAGTGTTATTTAAACTTAATGTTCAAATCTTCCCAGAAAATACTAATCTATGGGACTCACTTGGTAAAGCATACTTAAAGTATGGACAAAACAACCTAGCCATAAAAAGTGATACAAAAGCGGTACGTCTAAGGAATGAAGGGGTTTTTAAAACCTTGAATAAATTATTGAAAAAAGAATGAAGAATTGAAACGGTTATTAATACCGAGCAAAGAGTAGCCGTTAACAGAATAGCTTTCGATTAAAATTAATTCTGAATTTGAATAAAAATAGAATACAGTATAATAGAGACTTAGGTTGTGATTTTTATGCATTCAAAAGACCTCATCTCAAGGGCACGGCGTGAAGATTACATTCAAAATAATACCATTTGAATCTTTTTTTAAATAAAAAAACCCGTAAACATAAAGTTTACGGGTTTTAGTGCGTTTTGGTGTCTTATTTTGTGACCTGGCCGGGGCTCGAACCCGGGACCCTCTCCTTAAAAGGGAGATGCTCTACCAACTGAGCTACCAGGTCTTTTGCCTGAACGCGGGTGCAAATATACAGCCATTTTATTTATAACAACAAGCCTTTTTAATTATTTTTTCTAAGTTTATTTTCTAAGAAGGGAATACCTTTGTTTTTCAAAAGATTAGCACATGAATATTTACCTTTTAGGATATATGGGATCTGGAAAATCTACAGTGGGAAGGCAATTGGCTGCAAACATTGGCTACGATTTTATTGATTTGGATGCGTATATCTGTAAAGAAGAAAAAGCGACCATTCCAAAAATTTTTGAAACGAAAGGAGAAATTTACTTCAGGAAGACCGAAGCTAGGTATTTGAAAACGCTAGTTAGCGAAGCTCAAGGGAAATTAGTGGTCGCCCTAGGAGGAGGAACACCTTGCTATGGAAATGCAATGGAGCTTTTAAAGAACAGTGGACATCAGACTATTTATTTAAACCTTCCATTTCAAGCGTTAGCAGAGCGCTTATGGACGGAAAGAGCTTCGAGGCCTCTTATTGCCTCTATAGATACTTATGACGATCTAGAGGACTATGTGCGTAAACATCTTTTTGAAAGAGGGTACTATTACAATCAAGCACAGATCGTTTTGAAAATTAATCCTACAGCTACGGCCGCCCAGGTAGTGGAGGAAATTGTTGCCAGATTATTCTAATACGGCCATATCATTTCCTTTGCGGAAGATAACGTTAACAGATTCGTTCAGTGAGGTGCTCAGTGAGATGCCTTTGAAATCGGCTTTGACTGGAAACTTTTTGTGGTTCCGATTGACTAAAACTGCGGTTTTGAAACGTTTCAATGGGACGTCTAAAAAGTGCTTTACACCATATACCAGCGTTGTTCCAGAGTTTAATACATCGTCAATCAACACCACTGATTTGTTTTCGTATTCTTGAGGAGTAAGGGATGTTTTTACGGTGCCTAAGGGTTTCTTTTTATCCATACTCACTTTGCACAGAGTAATGGAAAGCGGGGATATTTCTTCCAATGCCATACCAAGACGTTCTGCAAATTTATAGCCGTTGTCTGCAATACCTGCAAGAATGATCTCCTGCTCATTGACATTGCTCTCATAAATTTGATATGCGATCCTTCGGACTTTATGTTGGATGGCTTGATGATCTAGTATTTTCTCTAATTTCACTTTCATAGGTCGAGTTTCAATGCAAAGTTAATGGAATCTTTCTTTTTACTCCTCTTCATCTTTTACAAAGAAATCATCGGAGTCGTAGACATCATCAATATCTCTGCGGTCTTTTTTTGTAGGGCGTCCTGTACCTCTCTTGCGATAGTAGTCTTTCGAGAATTTGAGGAGTTCCAGCTTTTCTAGATTTTCTTTTGGAGTTACATCCTTGCGGTATATGTCTATAAATTTAGCCCCTAATCTACTTTCGGGGGTATCGAGCACAATCAGCTCATAATTCACTTGGTTCTTTCGTACTGTAATTTTGTCGGTGGCAAAGACTTCTCTAGAAGGCTTTACAACCAATCCATTTACCCGTACCTGCCCCTTTTTTACAGCCGTAGTTGCAACGGTACGCGTCTTAAAATAACGAATACACCATAAATATTTATCAACCCTCATATAAAAATGCTTAAAATCACGTTAATCTATCATAAGAATAGCGCTAAAATACACCAAAATTGTATCTTGCGCCTTCAAATTCAAAACATGAATATTAGAAATTACCTAGGTTTATTTGCAGTCCTTTTACTTTGTACGGCATGTCCGAGCGATGATGATGGCCTAACAGCAATCCCATTGCGTGATCGTGGAGAGCAAGCTTCTGAAGATGATGCTCTAATTAGAGAATACCTTCAAACGCATTTTTATAACTACGAAGCGTTTACTGCAGCGCTACCCGATTTTGATGGAAAGATCATTTTTGATTCCATTGCAGGAGTTAATGCAGATAAGACACCATTGATTGAACAAGTGACCACAAAGACGTTTAATCGTGTAGACACAGATCAGACGATATACATTTTAGAAGCACGAGAGGGTGTAGGAGAGTTTACACCGACCTTTGCCGATTCAACCTTTTTAAATTTTAGAGGAATTAAGATTGAAGAAGTTACAGACACTGCTGATAACTTATTAGGTACCTACCTTGCTGAGAGCCCATTTGATAGTACTGCAAGTCCAATTTGGTTGGATTTAGTCGCTACGATCGAAGGTTTTGCCAAAGGTGTCGCTGGTTCTAAACCTGGTTCAGGGTTCATGGATAACCCAGATGGGACCGTTACTTTCGAACAGGATTACGGAGTAGGAGCTGTGTTTATGCCGAGTGGTGTTGCTTATTATGCGGCGCCTCCAGCAAATTCAGATCTCGGATTGTATGCCAATCTAGTTTTTGTGTTCGATACCTTACTCGCTGAGCAAGCAGATCACGACAATGATTACATTCCTTCTATTTTAGAAGATGTTGACAATAATGGGTTTTTGTTTGATCAAGAAGCAGATAATGTCGATGGAGATGCCGTGCCAAACTTTAGAGATCCAGATGACGAAAACGATGGTGTACTCACACGTTTCGAAGTAGAAATTGAAGAAGATGCTGATGGAAATTTCGTTGCCTTTATTGGTTTCTTAGATACTGATAGTGATGGAACTCCAGATCATATAGATGTGGATGATGACGGTGATGGAATCAATACCATCAATGAAATTGAATTCGAGCCAGACGGAACTATATCCTATCCAGATACAGACGGAGATGGAACTCCAGATTATCTAGACTCAGATTCTTAAACAAGTATTTGCGCTTTCGCAAAAGCGTTCTGAACATAAAAAAGGCAGCCATTTGGCTGCCTTTTTTATGTATACCTCTGTCGTGAATCTATTTCTTATTACCTCTATCAAGCATATATGAAACACTTAAGATCCATTGCTTCGGTCTCGAATCAATAGTAAATTGTGCATCCGCAATATCGCTAAAGTCACTAGTTACACTCGTGTCATTTTCGGAAAATGCATTTTCATATCGTAAGTCAACTCCCAACCGTCCCAATTGTAATCCAGCACCTATTTGGTATCCAATTGTAAACGAGTTTTTAGGGTCGCCTGCATCAAACCCGTCTGAATCAAGTTCGTTGTTAAGAACCAATTGAAAGGCAGGTCCAGCCTTAAGAGAGAGGGGTCCTATGATATCAATACCCACAAGTACTGGTACGTCTAATTTAGACAGCGTGTAATCAGCATCCACGTTGATTGTGTTTTTGTAATCTGCAGTTAATCGCGTATATACAATTTCTGGTTGTAAAAAGATGCCTGCAAATTTAAGCTTAGCAAGGACTCCTAGATGATAGCCTACTTTATTATCGGCTTCGAAGTTTTGATTGGAAATATCGGTAATATCCCCAGTGGCGCCAAAGTTAAATCCGCCCTTAATTCCAAATTTCCCGCTCTGTCCAAAGGCTGTAATTCCTGATAACAAAAGAACAGCGATAACTAATTTTCTCATAATTGCTTGTTTTTTGAATATAATGACAAAAAGAAAGGCAGAATGTTACATTCTGCCTTCACTATGTGGTTTGTAAACGTAAAAGTAAGTTTCTTATTTTCTTGAAACCACTTTTTTAGCCGCTTTAACAATTGCTTCTGCGTTGAGTCCGTACTTCTCCATGAGCTGTGCAGGCGTTCCGCTTTCTCCAAAAGTATCTTGGGTAGCAACGAACTCTTGAGGGACTGGATGTGCCTGTGAGAGCTCTCTAGCCACACTTTCACCCAAACCTCCAAGGAAGTTGTGTTCTTCTGCTGTTACTACACATCCTGTTGTTTTTACAGAAGCGATGATCGCCGCTGCATCTAGAGGTTTGATCGTATGAATATTAATGACCGCGGCAGAAATTCCTGCTGCATCTAATGTCTTAGCTGCTTCTAGTGCTTCCCATACTAAGTGTCCAGTCGCAACAATGGTTACGTCTGTGCCTTCCTGCAAATGCACTGCTTTGCCTATCTCAAAAGTTTGATCTGCAGGTGTGAAATTAGCTACTTTCGGACGTCCAAAACGTAAATATACCGGTCCATCATAATCGGCGATTGCGATCGTTGCTGCTTTGGTTTGATTGTAATCACAGGTGTTGATTACAGTCATTCCTGGAAGCATTTTCATCAACCCAATGTCTTCTAGGATCTGGTGAGTTGCGCCATCTTCTCCAAGCGTGAGCCCAGCGTGAGATGCACAAATTTTTACGTTCTTCCCAGAATACGCAACACTCTGACGAATCTGGTCATATACACGACCTGTTGAGAAATTTGCAAAGGTTCCTGTGAAAGGAATTTTTCCTCCTATGGTCATTCCGGCTGCGAGGCCAATCATATTTGCTTCGGCGATACCTACTTGGTAGAAACGCTCTGGGTGATTTGCTTTAAAGGCATCCATTTTAAGAGAACCTGTAAGATCGGCACAAAGTGCGACTACATTTTCGTTCTTTTTTCCGAGTACTTCTAAACCTGCTCCAAATCCTGAGCGTGTATCTTTACTTCCTGTGTTTTCGTATGTTTTCATTGCTGTTGGAATTATTCCGCTTATGCTTGTCATGGAGACAGTTTCGCGAAAGCGTGAATTTAATAATCTCCTAAAGTTTCTGGATTTTGACTAAGACCTATGGCGAGCTGCTCATCATTGGGTGCTTTTCCATGCCAAGCATGGGTGTGCATCATAAAATCTACGCCATTCCCCATAACAGTATGCATTAATACACATACAGGTTTTCCTTTTCCACTGAGGGTTTTTGCTTCTTTAAGACCGTTAATGACAGCTGTCATGTCGTTTCCCTTCTCAATATCTAAAACGGTCCATCCGAAAGCCTCAAACTTGGCGCGAAAACTTCCCATAGGAAGAACGTCATCTGTGCTCCCGTCAATTTGTTGTCCGTTAAGGTCGACAGTAACGATGAGATTGTCAATTTTATTAGCAGCGCCGTACATAATAGCTTCCCAGTTTTGTCCTTCTTGCAATTCACCATCCCCTACGAGTGCATATACGGTATTACCACAATTGTTGAGTTTCTTGGCTTGGGCTGCTCCCAAGGCAGCACTAATTCCTTGTCCTAGAGAACCCGATGCGATACGAATTCCTGGCAACCCTTCATGCGTTGTTGGGTGTCCTTGTAACCTTGAGTTGAGTAATCTAAAGGTATTGAGCTCATTTACAGGAAAGTATCCAGAACGTGCTAGCACGCTATAGAAAACGGGAGAGATATGGCCGTTGGAAAGGAAGAAGATATCTTCACCAATTCCATCCATATCAAACTCTTCTTTGCGATCTAATACTTCTTGGTAAAGGGCTACAAAAAATTCTGCGCAACCCAAGGAACCACCTGGGTGTCCTGAATTTACTTTGTGTACTTGACGTAGGATGTCTCTTCGTACCTGCGTAACAAAAGCTTCTAGTTGTTGTATGTCTGCCATTATGATTGTTTTATGTTGACGCAAAAATACTTTTTTAGGTAACTGTCTACTAGCAATGCCAATGCAGTTTATCAACTAAAAAGCAGTTTTAGTAAACAATTTGGTGAAAGGAGTTTGTATAAAGACTCGGTGTGATTGATATTAAATACTACCCAAATTGTCTGATAAGGTGGCAATAAATTTTGTGATTGGGCCTTTGATCATCATCGACATCATGGGGTTGAATTCTCCTTCGAAGTGAAGTTGAATATCTGCCTCGCTATCTGACTTTTCTGTAATAGCTACCGTAAGCGTAAAAGGTAATTTATCACTAGCAGCTCCAAGAATTACTTTTGAATGCGGCACTCCTTCTTTTAGATCGAGTACAATTTCTGGCATTCCTTTAAGCGCAAATAAGAAACGTTGATCGTTTATCTTTTCAAACTTGGTATTTTCTGGCATTAGGGATTCAAAATTCTCAATATTCATCAAGAAATTGTATACCGCTTCAGAAGATTGGTTGACGGTTTTGATAGGAGTTTCAAGTTGCATTAATGTTGTTTTAAAGTAGTTGGTTATCCCCAGTTGGCGGGGTCTTTACGCCAGTTTTCCAAGGCGCTTTGTTGATCTTGTGTAATGTAATTGGTATCGGCGGCCTGTTCCAAGAGATGGGTATAGTCGCTCAAAGTGTTAAGGGTCACAGCTGCTTTCTCAAAGTTTTTGGTAGCCGTTTCAAAACCATAGGTGAATATAGCGAGCATCCCTTTAACAGTAGCGCCTTCTGCCTTCAAGGCCTCTACCGCGAGAAGACTGCTTTTGCCTGTGCTGATAAGGTCTTCAATTACGATTACAGAACTACCTGGTTCCAAATGTCCTTCAATTTGATTTTTCCTTCCATGTTTCTTTGCCTCTGGGCGTACATACACAAAAGGAAGATTGAGGTAATCGGCGACGAGCATTCCAATGCCAATGGCACCCGTTGCTACACCGACAATCGCATCTGGCTTTCCATATATCTGTTCTACTTGTTTGGACATCTCTTGATGTAAGTAGTTTCTAATAGCTGGATAGGACAGGGTAATTCGATTGTCACAATAGATAGGTGACTTCCATCCGGATGCCCACGCAAAAGGTTCTTGCGGTTGTAGTTTTATTGCATTAATTTGCA
>JBLHXM010000014.1:0-44816 GCA_047630395.1 Dokdonia sp. | reverse complement strand
GCTTTTTGGAGGCATATGTTCCTATAATAGAGAAACGCAAGGATCTCGCTTTCGCGAAAGCGCAAAAAGACTGGCAAGAAATACGCAGAGGCCGCTATGTAGAATTCAACCTCGTGCATGACAAAGGCACCCTTTTTGGCCTCAAAACCAATGGCCGCATAGAAAGTATCCTGATGAGTCTTCCGCCCAAAGTACAATGGGTCTATGACCATCATCCGAGTCCTGGCAGCGAGGAAGAACGATTAATCACCGTTTTAAAACAACCAAAAAATTGGATATAATTCGATACATTCTTGCTTAAACGCACCTATTAATATAGAAAAATTTATTAGGAATTTAAACACTTCAAAATCTAAACCCTATGTATCCATTGCGCAGAAATAGACGCCTAAGAACCTCAGAAGCTATCCGAAGTTTGGTGCGTGAAACAATTATTTCGCCAAGCGATTTCTTGGTTCCATTGTTCATTGTCGAAGGAAAAGGCATTAAGGAAGAAATTGAATCCATGCCAAACTATTACCGCTATAGTTTGGACTTGATTCAAAAAGAAGTAAAGGATTTATGGGCAATGGGGCTTAAATCTGTATTGCTATTTGTCAAAGTTCCCGAGGCCTTAAAAGACAATTCTGGCACAGAGGCACTCAATCCTAATGGACTGATGCAGCGAGCAATTAAAACGGTGAAAGATGCGGTTCCAGAGATGATCGTAATGACAGATGTAGCCCTCGATCCCTATTCCAGTTTTGGACATGATGGAATTGTGGGTCACGGTGAAATTATAAATGATGACACGAACGCGATTCTTGCAGAGATGTCTTTATCTCATGCTCAAGCCGGGGCCGATGTTTTGGCACCTAGTGATATGATGGACGGACGTGTTTTTGAAATGCGTACCTTATTGGAAGATGAAGGTTTTCATCATACAGGTATTATGAGTTATAGTGCAAAATATGCCTCTGCCTTCTACGGCCCTTTTCGTACTGCTTTGGACAGTGCTCCTCTGGATTTGAAAGACGTCCCCGCCAACAAAAAGACCTATCAAATGGACTATGCCAATAGAGGGGAAGCGATCAAAGAAGCAATCATGGACATTCAAGAAGGTGCAGATATTGTTATGGTCAAACCAGGGCTTTGCTACTTAGATATCGTACGTGATATTCGAGAAGCGGTAGATGTTCCGGTCGCCGTATATCAGGTGAGCGGGGAATATGCCATGCTTAAGGCCGCAGCTCAAAACGGGTGGTTAGATCACGATGCCGTTATGATGGAGCAAATAACTGCGATAAAGAGAGCGGGAGCACACATTATTGCAAGTTATTTTGCAAAGGATGTGGTGAAGTTACTTTCCTAATTAACCTCCGCGCTTTGCAACGTGATGCGACAAAGTATTAAAGCATAATAAATTACATACCTTTACAGAAATAGCATAAACAACCATGGGCCAACTCTTTTTTTGGGCGACGATTTCAATTTTCTTTTCTTTTTTGTGTTCCATATTGGAAGCTGTATTACTCAGCGTTACACCCACATTTCTCAACGTGAAGAAATCTGAAGGTAAGGGCTATGCCGCATCTTTGGAAATACTAAAAAAAGACGTAGACAAGCCTCTTATTGCCATCCTTACACTCAATACTCTTGCGCATACTGTAGGTGCTATGATGGTAGGAAAGCTAGCCGGTGATCTTTATCCTGATTTTGGTTTTTATGGAATTAATTTTGTGGGTTTGGTTTCTGGGATTATGACCTTCTTAATCCTCGTTGCATCTGAGATTATTCCTAAAACTATTGGGGCAACCTACTGGAAACAGCTGGCCAATTTCGCAACGAAGACCTTGGGTATTATGGTCCTATTTCTGAAATATACCGGCCTCTTATGGCTCTTGCAACTATTCACTAAACTTGTGGGCAGTAAAGGGCACGGTGAAAGTGTATTAAGTCGCGCAGATTTTACGGCAATGGCCCAAATGGCTAGTGATGACGGTATTTTCGAAGAATCTGAATCGAAAATATTAAATAACTTACTGACCTTCAAAGATGTATTGACCAAGGACGTTATGACGCCGCGGACCGTTATGAAAACGGCCAACGCATCCACATCGATAGCAACTTTTTTTAAAGAAAATCAAGAGCTTCGGTTTTCTAGAATTCCAATTTATGACTCCAATATGGATCATATTACGGGAATTGTTCTTAAAAGTGAAGTGTACCGAGAGATGGCTTTGGATAATCACAGTAAATCCCTTGCCGACATCCAAAGACCAATAATGATTACCCATCGAAATTTGCCTATTCCGGAACTTTTCGAACAATTAATCTCTACTAAAAATCACATTGCACTTGTTGTAGATGAATATGGAACTACCAGTGGAATAGTCACTATGGAAGATGTGATAGAAACCTTACTAGGATTGGAAATAATGGATGAAAGCGATCATGTAGCAGACCTGCAAACGCTTGCGAGAAAAAATTGGGAAAAGCGCGCTAAAGACCTAGGATTATTAGATGAAAACGATAAAATTGATGCATAAATTAAGTGTCCTCTTCACGCTACTTGCCATGACAGTATACGGTCAACAAAACACACCTAAAGATGCCTTTTTAGAAAAATGGGTGCATTCTAAAGACTACCTAATCCAAATAGTCGAGGCTATGCCCGAAGAAAACTTCACCTTTAAACCTACCGAGCGGGAAATGGATTTTGGATCCCAATTACTGCACATTAGAGGTAATATGTTATGGCTCGGAAACACGTATTTTACAGAGGTCTCTTTTGATAAAAAATCTTTAAAAAAAAATATTCCAAAGGGTAAAGCGGCGATCATCGAAGCGCTTAAAACGTCTTTTGATGCTGTTTATGCATTTGTAGCTGCCACCACAGAAGAAGGCCTGAAAGGTACTGTCGAGTTTTTTGCAGGCCCAAAATCAAGAATGCAAATATTAAATTTACTTCAAGACCATGTCACACATCATCGTGGCCAACTTATCGTATATCTCAATCTCAACAGTATAGAGCCTCCGCAATATAGTGGCTGGTAATTACTTGACCGCTTTAAGAGTAGGCGCCTCATTAATATTCTTAAGAATTGTAGTTAAGAATTGAGAAACATCATACGGCTTTAGAATGATGTCATTCATTCCAGAGGCTATAATTGTGGCACGTATTTCGTCTAATTCTACAGCGGTAAGAGCAATAATTGGCGTTTCCGTATTGAATTGTCGTATTTGTTTGGTCGCTTCAATACCATCAATCTTAGGCATGTGAATATCCATCAGTATAAGATCATAGGTGTTCGCTTTTGCAAATGCAATTGCTTCCTCTCCATCATTGGCTAGACTGCTTTCAAACTGTAACTTCTGCAATATTTTTTGAGTAATCTTTTGATTGATACGATTATCGTCTACAACCAAAATATGAACATTTTTTAAAGAATGAATGGTATGCGCTTCTTCATATGATGCCTCTATACCCCTATCTTCATCTAAGCTATCCTTGTCATTAGCGTCTAGATTAATCACAAATGAAAAGGTAGACCCTTCCCCTATATCACTTTGGAGCTTTATTTCGCTTCCGTACAAGGCGAGTAATCTTTTAACAATAGGAAGTCCTAGTCCAGTACCTTGATAGTTATAATTCCTGTTTTCAACCTGCGAAAACTCTTCAAAAATAGTTTTTTGCTTGCTTTTAGGAATTCCGATTCCATCATCCTTCACTGTAAACCTAGTTCGGTAGAGACCATTCGGTGTTTTTCCTAGTAAATCAATATGTACCCAGATATTTCCATTTTCATTAAACTTTATAGCATTCCCTATAAGATTCATAAGGATTTGAGATAGTCGGACAGAGTCTCCAATAAGTTTATTGGGAACGTCCTTATCAATCAACAAGTGAATGTTGTTTTTGTTCTGTTCAAGGCTGAATTCGAACGATCGCGTTATACTCTTTGTAAGCGCCATAAGTCGGAAAGGAGTCTGTTCCAAATTCACTCCGTGGGCATCCATTTTATTTATGAGCAACACATCATTAATTAAGGCCAATAGATAATCTGCAGAAAACTTGAGAGACTGGAGGTCCTCTTGATGGGTCTTAATCTCCTTTTCTTCTAAAAGTATAGAAGCAATCCCAATAACACCATACAAGGGCGTTCTCAATTCATGGCTCACCGTTGAGAAAAATTGTGTCTTTAATTTCGATAGATGCTCGGCTTTTTCTTTAGCTGTCTCCAGTTGTTGATTTCTTTCGCGCAAGCGCTCAATAAATTCTCGCCGTGATTTAAAGGCAAAAACCAAAGCAATCAATCCGGTGAGTAAGACGATAGATGAAATAATAAAAATGAGGTTGAGATCCCTGGATTTTCCCACAAGTTTATCACTAATAACTTGTTCATGCTGAGCCGCCTCTATCTGCCGCTCAGCCTGTTCCAAATTGAACTTTGCACTAGCTGCTTGTATTTCACGTAATTTATCAGATTCGTATTGCCGTTCATCATATGCCCTAAATTTCTGAAGGTAGGCATAGGCGCTTTCAAAATCATTAAGGGCTTCAGCGAGTTGCGCATAATATCGATATGCTTCGCTCCCTTCAATGACCAAGTCATAAGTGTCGGCAATTCTAGCCGCCTCCCCCAATTGTTCCTCAGCGCGTCGGTAATTTTTTTTCTTGATATAGTAGCGTCCCAAAAGGGTTTTAATGTTGGACGTAAATCCGCTATCAACGGAATCAAGATCAGCTAGGTTTTTAGCTTTTAATAAAAAAGGCAAAGCGCGATCTTCCTGGTCCTCATCAAGGTACGTCCAACCTATATTTATATAAGGAATAACATTATCTCCTTGTTGATTTGTACGCTCATTGATTGCGATACTCTTTTCGTAATAATCAATCCCTTTTTGATAGTTTACCTTCTGATCTGACTCGACATTGCCTAAGTTTAAATACGCCCATGAGATTAGACTATCTTGCTTACTTCTACGAGCAACCACCAATCCTTTCTCATAACTTAATCTCGCCTGAAGGGTGTCTTTAACATTAGAATAAACAGTGCCAAGAATGTTATACCCTTCAAAAATATAATAATCATTTTCTTGAGCTGTGGCCATAGAAATTAGTTTTCCACTAAGTTCTATGGCCTCTTTTGCATTGAGTTGGCTAAGGCTCTCGTCTGCGAGACCCTTATAATACGCCAGACTATCAATTGAAGAAAAGGAACTTTGGGCAAAGAGTGAACTTCCTGAACATAGCATCAGGAAGACTATAATGGTTTTAGTTGTAGGCATAGGATCTAAATTAAAAGCATTATAAAACTACCTATAAAGCGGTAGATATGCAAAAGGTCAAAAAAGAACTAAAAATGATGCTTTTTTTCAAAAAACATATACCTTTAAAAATGGACATTGCGTGGATACATTGCCCCATTGGGACACTTAAATTAGAAGGAGACGAACAAGGCCTTAGTGCAGTATCTTTTATCGATGAAGATATTCCTGAAACGACTGTGATTTCGGAAGTTCTTGTAGATGCCTGTAGACAACTTAAAGAATATTTTAGAAATGAAAGAACCTCTTTTGCTTTACAGCTTAAACCAGAAGGCACTCATTTTCAAACAAAGGTATGGAAGGAATTACAAACGATCCCTTATGGAAAAACTACCTCCTACCTCTTGATGTCCAAAAAACTAGGAGACCCTAAGGTGATTAGAGCCGCTGCAAGTGCCAATGGCAAAAATCCCATTTCGATCATTATTCCATGTCATCGGGTAATCGGCAGTGATGGTTCGCTTACCGGGTATGCTGGAGGTCTTTCTCGCAAAAAATGGCTTTTAGAACACGAAAGCCCCGTTACACAAGGTTCCCTATTCTAAACAATACTCATTCATGAAATACATCAAAGGATTTTTAAAAGGACTGATCGGTCTTATCGCCATTAGTGTCATTGCCCTCTACATCACAGATTACGACTATATCTTAAAAGGCGTTCGTGTCGTTTATATGACAGGGCATACTACTGCATATATCGACGATTATCCGCACTTTGAAAACGCATCCATTGAGAACGCTGTTGCGCAGCCTTGGGCAGAACACAAAGCCTACAATAGTGTGCAGGCGACAGACAAGCTCAACAAGGTTAATGAAACCCTTGGTACAGTAGCCTTCATCGTTATAAAAAACGATAGTATTTGGTATGAAAAGTACGCAGAAGAGTTTGGCCCTGATTCTAAAACCAATTCATTTTCCATGGCAAAAAGTATTACCAGTGCCCTTTTGGGAAAAGCCATTAATGACGGTTACATTAAAAATTTAGAGCAACCTATAGGAGATTTCTTTCCACAATACGCTTCCGCAAAAACGACCGTAGGAGATCTTTCGTCTATGGCGTCAGGTCTCGATTGGCAAGAAAGCTATACAAGTCCATTTAGTGTAACAGCACGTGCATATTATGATGATGACCTTTCTGAAACTATTCTGAACCAAAAAGTAACCGAAGAACCTGGAAGGCAGTTCAAATATCTTAGTGGCAATACTCAGTTGCTCGGAATGGTAATAGAAAAAGCTACCCAGAAGAAGTTGGCCACCTACATTTCCGAAAGTTTCTGGCAACCACTAGGTATGGAACAAAGTGCTCTTTGGCAAGTAGATGACAGTGAAAACCAACTCGTTAAAACCTATTGCTGTATTGCGAGTAATGCACGCGATTTTGCGCGCTTTGGAAAGCTTTATAAAGATTACGGACGTTGGAATGGTGAACAGCTCATAGATTCCAGTTTTGTGGCTAAAAGTATACGTCCACGCTTTGAAAACGATCAAGAATACGGTTACGGGTTTTGGTTGAGTGACTATAAAAACAAAGACATTTTTGTGATGCGCGGTATCCTTGGTCAATATGTGATTACCATTCCTGAAGATGATCTTATCATAGTGAGATTGGGCAATCAACGGGGAGAATTTACAAATGGAAAACCCTTTACTCAAGATTTCTACGATTATATAGATGAGACCTATAACATGCTGAACAAAAAGTAATTAAAAAACTTATGTGAATGACTGAGCTTTGTGTGTGTGTATTTCGAAAGATGGCACCCCAACACAGCGGATAGGTATTCCAGATATTGAATTAAACCAACCATCAAAGGCATACAAGAGGGCAGAGATGAGCTCTTAGAAAGAGCCAAAAGCATCATCTCTAAAGCAAAATAATAACGTTCCTATTTTTATTTGTAACTTTCTTCTACAATTCATCAATAACGAATGAAGTTACTTTCTATATCAGAATTTATTGGCAAAGCGACTGCCGCGTTTAAGCGATTTCCATTCACCCTAACATGGGCAATAGTGAGCACCATAATTGTGGTGATACTCATTGAGAAAGACATGAACTATCTCTTTGAGGAAAACAATCGCTTGTTGTTGGTTATGATTCTTGGGATTGCTTGGCTCATTGGCGCTCAGTTTTATATTGAACAATTTAAAAAAGCAAAACAATTATGGTGGATTAAAATCACCGTTGTGCTTGCGATTGTGGGTGTCTATTTAATCTTACCTCCCAATGATCGTGCGTCAAATGTTCCGACACCCTATATTCGCTGGGGTCTTTTTCTGCTCGCAGGTCATTTAAGCCTCTTTTTCGCTCCTTTTCTCACCACATGGCACCCCAAGGCCTATTGGAATTATCTAAGCAATATGATCATCGCCAGTGGGCGGAGTGCACTCTTCTCTGGAGTTTTATATCTAGGCCTTGCCTTAGCCTTATTAGCGGTTCAGTATCTTTTCAATGTAGATATAGATGAAAAGAGATACGGGCAATTATTTGTGATCTGTTTGGGTATTGTAAACACTTGGGTGTACCTATCTGATTTTCCTAAAGAGATTCGGCATTCGATTCATATGCACTTTAATAAGCCTACGGTGGTATTTGTAAAGTTTATTTTGATCCCATTGGTGAGCTTATACATGATTATCTTGTATGCCTATGCCCTCAAAATTTTCATGAATTGGGAACTTCCTAAAGGCTGGGTAAGTTATCTCATTACGGCACTTGCTGGACTCATATTGCTCATTCAACTCATCATTCATCCCATACGAATTACTCATGAATCTCGATTGATTCGTCGCTTTCAGCCTTTGTTTTACTGGCTATTTCTACCACTACTCTTACTACTCTATATTGCCATTTATAAGCGAGTCTCTGATTATGGCATTACAGAGGCGCGTTATTTTTTACTACTGCTCACTGCGTTTATTACAGGAGCAATGCTCTATCTCATTTTCAGCAGAAAGCAACAATTACGGTTCTTACCGATGGCTTTATGTATATTGGCAATGCTGGGTTCATTTGGCTTTTGGGGAGCATTTTCGGTGTCAGAATGGAGTCAAAAAATACAATTTGAAGAGGTCTATTCCGCTTTCGCGAAACCTGTACTGAGCTCCGTCGAAGTGGCGGACACAAACACAGTCACACAAGAACAAGCAGATCGCTTCGTATCCATCGCTAAATACTTAGATGAAAGAGATCTTTTGCAGACCACCGAAGCACTTCTAGGTTACAATCCTAAAGAAGTGTTCCCAGATGTTTCTTCTTGGAATATAGGGGATGAAATGCTCAAGAAACAGGGAATTATAGCGATCTCTGATCCGATTTATTTCGGATTCAAGGAATTCAAATCTGACGATTCAAAAGCAATTAATGTAGAAGGTTACGCCTGGATGAATACCATGTATTTACGGGTCAACTCTGCAAAAGATTATTCCGGTCATATCCTTAATGGATATAGTTTCTCTATCCATACAGAGAATGATGAAATACAGGTCTCTAAAAATCAACAAATGGTCCTTACCTTAGCTCTGAGACCGTTGCGCAACCTCCTATATCAAAGCGAAGAAAGTTGGATGTACAATATCCCAGCTGAAGACATGATGATTCAAGGAGAAAACGACAGTATCAAAGTTAAGATATACTTTGATGAACTCTATTTTGATAAAAACAACAACACCTACGAACTTCAAAGTTCGCGTGCACGAGCCCTGCTTAACGTAAAACAATGATTGAAAGACTGCACCTAGAAAACATCCTTTTCTTAGACATCGAAACTGTGCCTTTGCACGAAAATTTTAACGCACTAGACGAAACCCAACAATATCTTTGGGCCGACAAAACCAGATACTTACGCAAGGACGAATTTACACCTGAAGACTATTATGACCGCGCAGGCATTTGGGCCGAGTTTGGTAAAATTGTCTGTATTTCTGTAGGATATTTTAAAATGATGGGGGATAGCCGTCAATTTAGAACGACCTCCTTTTTTGGAGAAGAAAAAGAACTGCTTCAAGAGTTTAAGAACCTATTGGAGCTGCATTTTAATCATCGTAATCATTTGCTCTGCGCACATAATGGGAAAGAGTTTGACTTTCCATACATCGCCCGCCGGATGATTATCAAGGGTATTACTCTACCTCCTAAACTCAATCTTTTTGGAAAAAAACCTTGGGAAATTCCGCATATTGATACACTCGATCTGTGGAAATTTGGAGATTATAAGCATTATACTTCGCTCAAATTATTGACAAATATACTAGGCATTCCTTCCCCCAAAGATGATATTGATGGAAGTCAAGTACGGGATGTATTTTATGAAGAGAAGGATATTGATCGCATTGTTATTTACTGTGAAAAAGATACGGTTGCCGTTGCTCAAATATTACTGCGATTACGCAACGAAGCACTTCTGGAAGATCATGAAGTGATTTCAGTGTAACATAAGTTCCGTAGGAATAATTAATTACCCGTAACTAAAAACCCCGACCTAAAAGAGATCGGGGTTTACTACTATAAAAATAATTATCTATTGCTTGATAAAACGCTCATTGACAACGTCTTCACCATCATTTATTTCAATAATATACATTCCCGCTTGTAGGTTGCTCACATCAATGCTTTCCGTAAGTGTTCCTTGCTTCACTTGCTGTCCTAATAGATTGACAATGCGATAGGTCATCGTTGCATTGGCATCAATCATTTCAATGTTCAGAAGACCGTTTGTTGGGTTCGGATACAGTTGAATCTCTCCTTCAAACTCATTTTCATCTACATTCAAATTAGTAAAGCCTTGTGGCGTACTCAAGGCCACAATACCATCCCCCGTTAAGGTTGCCGGAGCATTGGCAGTAATAGTCACTGCATCGATATAAATACGATCAGCATTGTTGCTCGCATCACATCTAAAACGGAACTGTGCGTTCGAAGGGAAGCTATAAGATCCACTGTCTAAGGTGACTGTTGCATTGTAGAAAGTGTTATTATTGAAGTCGGTCCCTCTGACGTAACTTGCTACCGTTACCCATCCAGAGCCACTATTATACTGTAACCAGAAATCCTCTCCATTTTCCATACTATTTGGGAAGAAGAAAAAGTCCACCTCAACATTGTTATATCCTGTCAAATCAACATTAGATAATGTCATTACGGATGAGTTGGAATTATCACGAATTCTAATTGAGTAAGACCCTTCATACGAGCGCCCTCCAGAATATCTAAAAGAATCCCCTCCTCCATCTGCCCAGCCATCCCAGCCAGACTCAAAGTATCCTTCATGAAGTACGACAGGGCTTCCGCCGCCGCCAGTGGTTGTAGCTGTTACCAAGTTACTTGAAGCAGAAGTATTTCCAGCAGCATCTCTAGCTCGTACTGTAAAGGAATAGGTTGTACTCGCCGTTAATCCTGTAACTTGGAAAGAAGTATTGCTCGTTGTTCCTGCCAGATTCGCTCCTTCATACACATCGTATCCTGTAACACCTACATTATCGGTAGCGGCATTCCATAAAAGATCGACAGTCGTATTTCCAATCGCTCCAACAGTTAAACTAGTTGGTGTCGTAGGATCTTGAGTATCTGCAGCCGATTGCGTGGTAAAGCTAATGCTTCCCAAACCAGAGGTGTTGCCAGCAGCATCAAAAGCACTCACTGCATATGTATAAGATGTTGCAGGGCTCAATCCTGTGGCATTGAAAGAAGCTCCAGCGGTTGTTCCTTGACTTACACCACTTCTAAATACCTCATAACCTGATACCCCGACATTGTCTGTAGACGCTGTCCATGAAATGGTTGCAGTATTGGTTTGAATATTTGAAGCCGATACATTGGTTGGTGTTGTTGGATCTTGAGTATCTATAGTGCCTGTAGTAAGATCGACAGTATAATCCTCAACCTCACCATAGGTAAAAGTTTCGCAGGCCGTAGGTACACCATTATACTTCATAGAAACACGCATGCGTGTTGAAGTTGCTGAAGTACCTGAAGGCACAGTAAATGATCCACTCACTGGAGTTGCAGTAGAAGCTGCTTGGGACCAAACAAGCTCTCCGGCATCACTAAAGTCATTGTCATTGTTATAATCTATCCAAACAGCATAGCCCTCATTGTAAATAGTACCTGTCCATACTGGTGTCACAGTAACTGTATACGTAGAACCTTCAGACAAACTAGTAGAAACTGAAGTGAAATCTGTGTAAAACTGAGCTCCAGAAGTATTATCAATGGTTCCCACTTGTACCCGTCCAATATATTCGTCATTTACGTTTGTGCTCGCAGAAGAACAATATGAAGAACCGCCGCCGCCGCCATAATCATCACCAACGTTTACTGCATACATCGCATTTGTAATAGCAATTTCTTCTAACCCGCCAGCGCCATAAAGATCTATCGCCGACTGAATCAAAGCCGTTCTAGCTTGCGCAAAGGTTGTATTTGCAGACATATAGTTATTGATTCCTCTATATGCGATTTTAGCTGCCTTATCCATACCGATACCAGCAACCGTATATACATCACCTACATCATTTGTTCCTGAGCCTCCAGCTACCGATAAATAGAACCAGTGATTTAAAACACCCGAATTTGTATGTACTCCACAGTAATCATTGGACTGGGTTGGCGTTCCGCAGTTTGGATTGATCCAAAAGGTACCGCCATAGGTATCAGGTTGTCCCAACGATTTTGGGTCGCTCATCGAACGAAGCGCAGCTGATCCATTACGCCGATCTATTTCATCTCCTATCAACCATATTTCAGGGTCAGGTGCGGTATCAACCCCATTTCCTTTTGCAAAATGTTCAACGGCTGCTCCCCAAACATCTGAGTAACCCTCATTAAGACCCCCAGATTCTCTCTGATACGCCAGATTTGCAGTAAACTGCGTCACAGCATGACCAATTTCGTGAGCTGCAACATCTAAGGAAGTCAAGGCGTCAAAAAAGCCATTGCCTTCACTACCATTGGAGGATCCATCCCCGTAGGACATGACGCTTAAAAACCAAAAAGCGTTATCATAGTTATTGTCAACATGTACATAGCTTCTGAGCTGAGCTCCTGCGTTGTCATAACTATCTCTATTGTGAACGGTTTGCCAGTAATCATAGGTTTGCATGGCTCCCCAATGCGCATCCAATGCCGCATTATCCTTATCTGCATTGTCATATTCAATCCAGTTATTATCAGAATCTGTAAACTCTGAGTAATTTGTAATGTATGGAAGCGAACTTCCTATAGGGGCCAAATTGTTTGCATTTCGAGTAAACACAGAGCGGCCAGCATCATTTAAAGTAAAATTTCCGCCTGAAGCTGTAGTTTCAATGGTTCGTGTTCCACTGTAACGCGTCGCAGCCGAACCAGCTACATAAGCCTCAAAGGTTTCAACTATTACCTCAGTGTCTATATCCTCTTCCGCTGTTTCTAAAGATAGCGCGCGACCATCGTGTCCAAAATTGTCAAGGTGTAATACGCGATTATTAAAAAATAATACGCGGCCATCAATTGCATCAATATACAGATCTCCACCACCTAAGGGAACAATCGTGAATATTTCAAATTTATACGCCAACTCAACAGTCACCTGTTCTCCTTCAAAGACGGGGAGCAACAATAACTCTCCACTTGGCTTTTCATAGCCCAATTCTCTAGAAGCATCCACATCTTCCCATAAGTAGGAAGAAGCTGCTGTGTGGGCGATAGCTTTCGCGAAAGCGGCACTTGCATTCAACTGAGGTTCTACTGACATCTCTATTATATCATAAAACTCTCCGCTAATGGTGACAATTTTCCCATCTTTAGCATGTACGGTAGGTTTTGCAAAGGCAACAGCCACCCCTTTATATGTTTGCTGAAATCGATGATGTACAAATCCCAAAGGATCTGTATCTCGATTTTCAAGCTTAAAATCATTGTTGAGAGCAAGATTTAAATTTTGCTGAAGTACTGTTCTTGCCTCTGATAAAGATTGACCTTTAGAAGGATCTACCTTTATGAGTCCAGGGGAGGTTCGAATCGCATCGTCCTTCTCAGGTACCTGCTGAGCCATTGCCGTAAACGTACCTAAGACTAAAGAAGCACAGAGTAATGTGTGTTTGTAAACGTTCATAATTTTTGGTTTGGTTAGTAATCTATTGAGAGCCCTTAAATTAACTTAATATTATGAATTATAGCATCTTAGACTCTTTAATTATTCACTTGTACCTTGAAAAAGGGTCAAATACCCCCTTAATATTTGTACGAGATAGATATCCTTTAAACACAAAAAACCCGGCATCTTTCGATACCGGGTTTTCTTCACAATAATGGTTAGTGTTAAAAACCTATTGTTTAATAAATCGCTTACTCATCGTAGCATTTCCTACTTGAATTTCTATCATATATACGCCAGAATCTAATTTAGAGACGTCTAGTGTGCTATTAAATACTCCAGCACGAACCACTTGACCTAACAAATTATAGATTGTGAATTTCTGTGCATCTGCACCAAGTACATTTACATTCAGTTGACCTCTTGTAACTGGGTTTGGATATATTGAGAAATCAACAGCAGTTTCAACACCTGCTGTAGTAGTGGTAGTTGTTGAAGACCCAGCAAACGTAGCAGTAGAAGAACCGCCAATATTTACAATATAATCTTCTACTTCACCATACTGGAAGCTTTCACAAGCGGTCGGTATACCATTGTACTTCATAGATACACGCATACGTGTAGGTCCATTAGACGCTCCAGCAGGAGTGCTAAACGTTCCTGTCACAGAAGTTGCTGTAGATGCCGCTCTTGTATATACTGTTTCACCAGCATCTGTAAAGTCACCATCTCTATTCCAATCTACAAAGACTGCATATCCTTCACTGTAAACAGTCCCTGTCCACGCCGGAGTAATTGTGATACTGTTACTTGCACTCGAATTAGCAGACAAGTTTGTAAAGTCACCATATCCACCAGTAGACGCTCCAGTTGCATTGTTAATGCTTCCTATCTGCACTCGTTGAATGTACTCATCACTCGTGTTATTACCATTAGATGCACAGTATCCTGTTGGAGGATCTTGACTTCCACCACCGCTACCAGCTGTTAAACGTGTATTATCAATAGCAACATCAGACTGCCATGTAGTTCCTGTAAGTCGGTTGAAGCGCAATTGAACACTTCCTCCTAGATAAGCTGCAAGGTCAACACTTTGTGTTTGCCAAGTAGTTCCTTGGTGCGCAGATTGACTCCAAACAGAGGCCCAACTTATACCATCATCACTACTTGCTTCCAATGCGATACTTCCCATAGTTCCTGTTCCATTTGCATGGTAATTGAACGTGAAAGTAGCTTCTGTCTCTCCTGAAAGATCAAAACAAGGCGAGTTTAATATGGCGCGCTTGCTAGGGTACCCGGTACCATTTCCTGAGGCCTCAACAAAAAGATAGAAAGATCCATCTGATCCAGTGGTTGGTCCCGTTCCTGACGAAGGGGTTCCTCCTGAATCACGAGTCCAATTGAGATCATCGCCTCCAGCTTGTGACCAAAGTCCTAAGTTCGCTTCAAAACTCTCCCCATATGGGAAGGCTCCAACACCTCCAGTACATCCTCCAGAAGTTCCTCCTCCTGTAGTCGTTGCACTTGCCGTGTTACTGTATCCTGATATATTTCCTGCAGCATCTTTAGCACGCACTCTGAAAGAATAAAAAGTTCCAGCTGTAAGTCCTGTTATCTGAGCAGTAGTTCCTGTAGCCTCTCCTAGATTGGTCGTTCCTTGATAAATATCATATCCAGTAACACCTACATTATCTGAAGACGCACTCCAAGAAAGATCAACAGTAGTATCTGTAGCTCCACCAGTCGTTAAGCTTGTTGGATTAGAAGGTGCTTGTGTATCTAAAGCTACTGTTCCATTTAAACCAAAATCATCTATCGCTATATCCCCAGACCAAGAGGTCCCAGAGGTCGCTACAAAGCGTAATTGAATCGTATCTCCTGCATAAGCAGCTAGATCAACCGTTTCAGAAATCCAAGCGGCACCTTGATCTCCAGCTTTCGTCCATATTTGTGACCATGTAGAAGCACCGTCTTGACGAACTTCTAATTTTACATTTCCTACTGCAGTTCCTGTCATTTGATACTGGAAAGTAGCTTCAGGTCCATTCACTCCCGAAAGATTAAAACATGGAGAATTGAGGATCGTAGTTTTTGAAGGATTATTCGGTGTAGAGGTTTCAGCATACACATAGTAGGTTCCTGCTGCTGCTGCTGCTGGTCCAGTGCCTGAGGAAGCTGTTCCTCCACTTTGAACAGCCCAATCAAAATCATCTCCTGATCCTTGAGACCATTGTCCTAAAGTGTTTTCAAAACCTTCAACATATGGGAAACTGGAAACTGTTGTTGTACATACTGGTGGTCCAGTTACTATATAAGCATCTCCAACATTTACAGCATACATTGCATTGGTTACCGTTTCTTCTTCTTGACCATCTGCCCCATAAAGATCTTGAGCCGACTGAATCATAGCTGTTCTAGCTTGTGCAAATGTTGAATTTGCAGAAAGGTATGTATTGAGTGCTCTGTAAGAGATTTTAGCCGACTTTAACATCCCAATTCCTGTTACGTTGTATACATCACCAACATCATTCGTCCCTGAACCTCCAGTTACCGCAAGATAAAACCAGTGGTTTAATACCCCTGAATTTGTATGTACTCCACAATAGTCATTTGATTGTGTAGGAGTTCCACAGTTAGGGTTTTGCCAAAAAGACCCTCCGTAAGTGTCTGGCTGACCTAAAGATTTAGGGTCACTCATAGAACGCAGTGCTGCAGATCCAGAACGACGATCGATCTCATCACCAATCAACCAAATCTCAGCAGTTGGGTTCATATCAGTGCCACTTCCTTTTGCAAAATGCTCAACAGCAGCTCCCCAAATATCAGAATACCCTTCATTCAGTCCTCCAGATTCTCTCTGATAGGCCAGGTTTGCGGTGAAACTTGTTACAGCATGTCCAATTTCATGGGCCGCAACATCTAAAGAAGTCAACGCATCAAAAAACCCATTTCCTTCATTTCCATTAGAAGAGCCATCTCCATACGTCATTACACTCCCATTCCAAAAAGCATTATCATATCCTGCTCCTCCTGGTTGATCATCATAATGTATATAACTGTTAATAGCTGCACCCGCGCCATTATAACTATTTCTGTTGTGCACATTGATCCAGTAATCATACGTTACCTCAGCACCCCAATGCCCATCAAGAGCAGCATTATCTTTGGCGGCATTATCATACTCCGTCCAGCTATTATTTCCGTCTGTAAAATTAGTTGAAGGATATGATGCCTGTCCTCCACTATTATATGTGTTGACTCCATTTCCACGCGTATTATCACGTAACGTCCAGCTTCCATTTATTTGTCTTGTTTCTATCGTGCGAGTAGCGCTGTAACGCGTTGCCGCTGTTCCAGCAGCTATTGCCATGTCTTTTACAGCACAAGCTTCTTCTTCAGTCATCACAGAGACAGAAGTCTCTCCAACATGTCCAAAATTATCTGCATGCTTTATAATGGCATCAAATAAGAGCGCCTGTCCACTTTGAGCATCGATATATAAATTCCCTCTACTCACAGGTTGTGTTGCGTAGATGTCAAATTTATACGCCAATTTCATCGTTACTTGATCTCCTTCAAAAACAGGAAGAATTACAAGTTCACCTTCTGGCTTCTCATAGCCTAAATTGCGGGCGCTTTCTTGATCATCCCACATATACGCTGTGGCGTTCGTATGTGATAGCGCTTTCGCGAAAGCGCTGCTTTTAGCCATTCCAACAGTAACTGAAAGCTCTTTAATATCATAGTACTCTCCACTAATCGTTTCTACTATTCCATTCTTTGCATGCAAAACGGGAAATGCAAACTCAACAGGAACTCCATTATACGTTTGTTGAAAACGTTGATGAACAAAACCAAGATCATCTGTTTTTTGAGATTTCAATTGAAACTCATTATCATTTGCGAGCTGCAAATGTTGTTCAAAAATAGCTTTTGGGTTTCCTAGTGTCACTTGCTCCGAAGTCTTCAAAGTAGTAATTCCGGGAGAAGTTTTAACAAAGCCCTCTTCCTGTACATTCTGCGCATGCATAGTAACTGATCCTAAAATCAGTGCTGCGCAGGCGAATACGCCTGGGTAACGTTTTTTCATAATAATTGAATATTAGTTAGTGTTTGAGTTTATTGAGTGTGTTATTCTCAATATTTATCTAAATATCTTAAATATATTTCAGAATTCTGTATTTTTTCGACGAACGACACAAAATACTTTTAACAAGACTTTGCCAATTGATCTTTTGGATAAAAGGTTAAACAAACGGCATCAAAAACACTATTTTTAGCGTGTGAAACAAAAAGCATTACTTGAGATTCGTCAATTGAAAATTCAGTTTGAACATCAGGACCAACTTCAGTCCGTCGTTCATGCTATTGATTTTAAGTTAAATACCAATGAAATTTTGGCCATTGTTGGGGAGTCAGGATCAGGAAAATCTGTTTCTACCTTAGCCATCCTCGGACTTCTTCCAAAGAAAAAAGCAAAGATATCAGGCAGTATTCTTTTTGAAGGAAAGGAATTGATTGCACTGGGTGACGCTCCTTTTAGAAAAATTCGTGGCAATGAAATTTCTATGATTTTCCAAGAGCCTATGAGCTCTCTCAATCCCTCACTTCGCTGTGGATACCAAGTCGTTGAGATCTTGTTACAACACACGAAATTAAGTAAGAATGAAGCCATAGAAGAAACTATCTCCCTTTTTGAGAAAGTAAAATTGCCAAGACCTGAAGCTATTTTTAAATCCTATCCCCACCAAATTAGTGGCGGACAAAAGCAGCGGGTTATGATTGCCATGGCGATTGCATGCAAACCAAAAATTCTCATTGCCGATGAACCCACCACAGCCTTAGATGTCACCGTTCAAAAAGATATTATTGACTTGCTAAAAAGTCTTCAAAAGGAGACAGGAATGAGTATTATCTTCATCTCTCATGATCTTTCTTTAGTCAGTGACATTGCCGATAGGGTATTAGTCATGTATCAGGGGAATATTGTGGAGTCCGCTTTCGCGAAAGCGATATTCTCCAATCCTCAACATCAATACACCAAGGCGCTATTAAGCGCACGTCCTTCCCTGGATACACGTCTCAAAACACTTCCTACCATCGCCGACTACCTAAATGAAACGCCGCAAACCGCAGTGATCACTCCCGAGGAACGTGCGGTAAAACATGCAACTTTATATAGTCAACCTCCTTTACTAGAGGTTCAAAATGTTGAAAAAACATACATTTCCAAAAGTGGCATTTTTGGAAAAACACATACCGTTACCGCTGTAGATGATGTTTCCTTTGTTATTTATGAAGGAGAAACCCTTGGTCTCGTAGGGGAGTCCGGCTGCGGAAAATCTACCTTAGGTAATGCCATTTTACAATTAGATAAAGCGACAGCAGGTCATATCCTATATAGAGGAACAGACATCACCACCCTAAAAGGTCGGGCTTTGCGCCAACTACGCAAAGAGATACAAATCATTTTTCAAGACCCCTTTGCTAGTCTCAATCCGCGAATGACAGTGGGTGAGGCCATCTTAGAGCCAATGACCGTTCACGGCCTGTATGGTTCAAAAAAAGAAAGGAAAGAAAAAGTATTAGAATTGCTGGAACGCGTAGGCCTCAAGGAAGAACAATACAACCGTTATCCACACGAATTTAGTGGAGGCCAGCGACAACGTATTGGAATTGCGCGCACCATTGCCCTGCAACCTAAACTGATTATTTGTGATGAATCGGTAAGTGCTTTGGATATCTCTGTGCAAGCTCAGGTATTGAATTTACTTAACGAATTGAAGGAGCGCTATGGCTTTACCTATATATTTATATCGCATGATTTAGCGGTCGTAAAATACATGGCCGATCAATTGATTGTAATGCAAGCAGGTAAAATAGAAGAAATGGGAGAGGCTGATGCTATATATCGATCGCCTCAAAGTCCTTATACAGAAAAACTTATTGGTGCAATCCCTAAAGGTTCTTAAAACATAAATAAGAAAACCTTCTTTGCGAGATAGACACAATTTCCTACAAAATCAAATCCAGAACGGATACCTCTTAATGTATTTTTGATTGGATGTACTGAATTTTCCATAGCAAACAAATTTATAGAAACATACTAAAAAACAAAATCCGCAGGGCTCCCCCCGCGGATTTCTAACAAATCATAACTTAAAACACTCGTATGAGTCTAACAAAGTTATTCGGTTCATGACTTTTACTATTTTAAAGACTTGGGGGCGCCTTTAAGTAGTGTTGCCATATTATTCAATTATGTCGTTTGGGACTGCTAAAGTAATATAAAAATACACTTATGCAAACTTTTTTCTTAAAAATTTACATCAAATGTTAAAAAAATGAGTATTTCGTCGATATTCAATGCTTTTAAACGTCGATAATTTTAATTATCGTTGAAAATACGACTTTGACAGACAAAACACACAATCCCTATATATGGAAAAATATGGCCCTTTAGCCTTTGGATTTTTGTCCTTTTTTTCGTGGCAAACAAACATCATCTACTACATAATAGGAACGCCTATGATTCGATCGTTTGTCTTCTTCCAGTCGTAGAGTAACCTGATTTGTCATTAGAAAGACAAGTTCTTCCTCTAAAATAATAGACGACACATCATGTCCTGCATGATAGAGCTTCTTCCCTCGCAAGGTACAATCTCACCTCCTATGGACATAGTCCTCGATTTCTAAAAAATCCTTATCCCAATCAATTAACTCATGAGCGCGCACTGCCATAGTAGCATTATACCCTCTATTGCTCGCAAACCATTCTTTTCGTTCGGTAGTTTTTTGTAAAGCAAACACCCTGCAAATCGTAGAAGCCTACGGTATTGGGACTAGGTTTATAGTAATTCCTAGCTTCAGAGTACATTATACTGATACCCTTTGAGGTTTGGGCAATGAGGACATCAATACTGGCAAGTACCTTCATTCCCCCATTTATCTTAATATGCAATTGTCAGAGCATCGGTACTATGGAGATGATCCACTGCCTTCATTGTATTTCTTAAAGACCGATCTTGAATATGCTCATAGCCTCTGTCCTTTATATAAACCTATTCGCAGAACATCTAGGTGATACATGATAATGCGCTAAAATTTCATCTCTGGCACTTCCCCTTCAACGAGTAAATTCCCTTCTGTCGCTTGTTGGATCTCAGCCACAGTAACTCCAGGTGCTCGCTCTACTAGTTTAAAACCGTTTGCAGTGACTTCTAAAACAGCGAGATTAGTAACCACTTTCTTTACACAACCGACACCCGTTAAGGGTAAGCTACACCGTTTCAGAACTTTAGAATCTCCAGCTCTGTTCGTATGCATCATAGCAACAATGATATTGTCAGCGCTCGCGACGAGATCCATTGCGCCGCCCATTCCCTTAACCATTTTACCTGGAATCTTCCAGTTGGCAATATCTCCGTTTTCGGCAACTTCCATCGCGCCCAAAATAGTTAGGTCCACGTGCTGGCCTCGAATCATCCCAAAACTGGTTGCGCTATCAAAAAAGCTCGCTCCAGGCAAGGTTGTAATCGTTTGTTTTCCTGCATTAATAATATCGGCGTCTTCTTCTCCTTCAAAAGGAAAAGGCCCCATTCCTAGAACACCATTTTCACTTTGAAACTCAACTTCAATATCGTTCCGCACATAGTTTGCAACTAAGGTTGGGATACCTATGCCTAGATTGACATAATATCCATCTTTAACTTCTCGAGCAATGCGTTGTGCGATTTGGTTTTTATCTAACATATAATGTCCATTTTAACAATGTGCTATTTTCTTGTTCGTACCGTTCGTTGCTCAATACGCTTTTCATAAGTTTCTCCTTGAAAAATGCGTTGTACAAAGATTCCTGGGATATGAATTTGATTAGGATCTAAAGAACCTACAGGCACTAATTCTTCGACCTCAGCAACCGTGATTTTGGCGGCACCACTCATATTGGGATTAAAGTTACGCGCTGTTCCTTTGAAAACGAGATTTCCTGCAGCATCGCCTTTCCATGCTTTAACGAAGGCAAAGTCGGCATCAAAGGCATATTCTAGAATGTGCATTTTACCATTAAACTCACGCGATTCCTTTCCTTCGGCTACTTCTGTTCCATAACCTGCTGGCGTGTAAAACGCAGGAAATCCAGCTTGCGCAGCTCTACATCGCTCTGCCAAGGTTCCTTGCGGTATGAGTTCAACGTCTAGTTCGCCACTGAGCATTTGACGTTCAAACTCGGCGTTTTCGCCTACATAAGAAGAAATCATTTTTTTTATCTGTCGCTGATGTAATAATAGACCCAATCCAAAATCATCCACACCTGCATTATTAGAAATACACGTAAGGTTCTTAATATTGAGTTTTACCAATTGTGCGATGGCCTTTTCGGGAATACCACTGAGGCCAAATCCACCTAACATCATTGTCATCCCACTCTGAACACCTTCTAATGCGGCTTCAACATTGGGTACGTTTTTTGAAATCATAAGAAATCTAATTTGACTTAAAAATACGACATTTTATACGACCTTGATCCCTACAATTGGAAGAAGAAAAGGGGAAGTACGACATAGAGAATTTGGAAAGTAAAACCCTGGCGGCATTGTGTTAAATTACGCTTCCGCGAAAGCAAAAAACATCCTACAAACCAATAGGTTGAAGTTAGTATAAAAAGCCTTAAAAATCTATTTCGTCTGGAATTTCATCGCTCACACCACTCCCATTATACTTATCGCAGTCGATTTCTATGGAGAGGTCTTCAGGTTCTTCGAACTCCCCTTTGGAGATTTTCAAATCTTCATTAGCATAACAGTCTCTCATATACATTCCCCAGATAGGCAATGCCATAGTTGCACCCTGTCCGTATCTAAGGGAAGGGAAATGCGTTGCTCGGTCATCACCACCCACCCATACTCCTGTCACCAGATTGGGTACAATACCCATGAACCAGCCATCAGATTGGTTCTGTGTAGTTCCTGTTTTACCAGCTATTGGGTTTGTAAATCCATATGGATACCCTGTGACAACACGTTTATAATCTGTTCTACCCGACGCCCAAGTACTTCGTAATCGCTGTCCAGATCCCGATTGCGTAACTCCTTCCATAAGTTTTAGGGTCACATAGGCTGCTTCGGCGCTCAGTACGTCTCGTGTTTCTGGTACGTGCTGATATAAAATAGTTCCATTTTTATCTTGGATCGTATTTACGATTTGTGGGGTTACATAGACTCCTTGATTTGCGAAAGCGGAATAGGCCGAAACCATCTCGTACAAACTTAAGTCAGGAGTTCCTAATGCTATAGAAGGTACTTGAGGAATTGCTGCTTGTATCCCTAATTTTCTTACGAGGTCAATTACTGGTTTTGGTCCTACCTTATCCATAAGTCTGGCTGAGACCGTATTTACAGAATTGGCAAGTGCATCCTTCATCGTGATCATACCTCCATATTTACCTTCAGAGTTCTCTGGACACCAGTCTAATGTATTTCCATGCTTTCCAGCTGGAATACAATAAATTGTGTTTGCTAAGGTATCACACGGGGATAAATGCAACTGATCTACGGCCGTGGCATACAAGAAAGGCTTAAAGGTAGAGCCCACTTGCCGCTTTCCTGTTTGTACATGATCGTACTGGAAGTGACGCATATCAATACCGCCTACCCAGGCACGAACTTCTCCGGTCTGAGGCACCATAGACATCACTCCAGTACGTAAGAATTTTTTATAGTACCGGATCGAATCCTTTGGTGTCAAGATCGTGTCAATATCACCCTGCCAAGCAAAAATGGACATGTCCGTTTTGATGTCAAATGACTTTCGGATTTCAGCTTCACTTTTACCTGCTTTTTTCATCAAGCGCCATCGAGAAGACGACTTCATGGCCCGTTCGAAAATCAAATCGATCTCTTCCGGCTCAAGATCTCTAAAAGGTGCTGTTTTATTCTTTTCATTTTGACGATCAAACTCTTTTTGCAGCTTAGTCATATGTTTTGAAACAGCCTCTTCTGCCATTTTTTGCATGCGACTGTCGATGGTTGTGGTAATAGTAAGACCATCTCTATATATATTATAGTATTCTAAATTACCCTCGGCATCTTCTCCTTTGGGATTTTTCTTAATCCAATCGGCCATGAATTTTTTTAGATTCTCTCTAAAATAGGTAGCAATTCCATCGGCGTGACCTTCGGGTGTGAATCGAACAATCATAGGCAATGCCTGTAAAGAATCTTTCTCAGCGGTAGTAAGCGTTCCGTTCCGCTCCATTTGCTTCAAAACTTGATTTCTTCTTCCGAAAGATTTTGCCTTCGAAATCTCCCGATGTGGATTGTACTGTCTTGGGTTTTTAAGCATCGCAACAAAAACTGCCGATTCTTCTACGTTGAGTTCGTTCACGCTTTTATTGAAGTAAATACGAGCAGCCGAGCTTATACCAATGGCATTATACAGAAAGCCTTGCTTGTTTAAATACATGGTAATTATTTCTTCCTTGGTATATTGACGTTCCAGTCGTGTAGCAATTACGTATTCTTTAACTTTTTGAATAAGACGTTCCACCGTATTCCTTGGCGGCTTTGAAAAGAGGAGTTTTGCAAGTTGCTGAGTTACTGTGCTTGCTCCACCATTTCTGCCTAAGTAGGCAATTGCTCTTGCAGTACCCCAAAAATCTATTCCCGAATGCTCATAATATCGCTCATCTTCCGTAGCGATCAAAGCATCGACTAGGTTTTGAGGTAAGTCTTGATATTTAATAGGTGTTCTATTCTCATTGAAATACGTTCCTAATTGCTTCCCATCAACAGAAAGAATTTTGGTAGCCAAATTACTATCTGGATTTTCCAACTCTTCAAAGGTGGGCAGCGTACCAAAGGCATTCCAGCTCGCAAGTAAAAAGACGAGCACAATTGCTAATAATCCACCTAAAAATAACCCCCAAAACCATTTAAGGTATTTGATTACGGAAGTACCTGTCGTACGCGTTGGTTTCTTTTTTGCTGCTATTGCCTTTTTTGCCATCTTACTTATTTTCTGGTCTTTCTATACGCAGACCTACTTCTGTAATACCTACTAACTTTTGATCCCCGGCGATATTGCCATTTTTGCGCATTGCTTGCTTAATCGTCATGGTATAGGCTCCGCTTTCGCGAAAGCGAAATCCTTCTTGATACCAAAGCTTGCTTTCTTTTACATCTCCTAAACCTTCCCCCAATAGCTCTCCCGAAGGTTTGGCCATTCGATATTCTAGCGTGTCTATCTCTTGCTTTCCATTGGGATATCCCAATTGAGTCACCAAAAACAGATTGTTATATGGGTATTCATGGTTTGAACGGAGGGTAATAAATATATTCAAGAGCTGAAGACTATCGAGATCTGCGACCTCTATTCTAAAAGCTTCCTCCTTATCCCAGCCACCACTCACTGTTTTATAACTGTCAAAAACACGCCCATCATCACATGAGGTAAAACTCAGTATAACAAGCAACATGCCTATCCATTTACGCATCTGAACCTGGTTTTGGTTTACGTCTATTATTTTTAGATCGTGATGTGTTCTGATTATTGGTTGGTTTTTGACCTTCTCCCTCTTTTTTTAGTGCTCCTTGTTTGGCGCGTTGAGGCTTGGGTCTTGGTTTTGTATTTTGTTTGGTCTGTCCTGCTTTTTGACCGTCCTTTTGTCCTACTCCTGCTGGTTTCGTCCGACTCTTGTTTCGGTTGTTACGTCGCTTAGTCTGCGTTTTAGGTTGATCAAATCGAGTGAGACTATCCTGTCCTACAACGTTGCCAAAATCAATTTTAGTATCCTCTACAAGTTCGGCAGCAAACTCTTCTAAACTTGCCACAGGTTCCTTAGCTTTATTGGCAGCAATAATCTCATTAGCATGAGCCGTAGTCAACTTGTGCCAGTTCATCCACTCCCCTTCATAAGCATACCACATCATTCCCTGAAAAATATCAAATTTTTGACATACGGCAGTTCCTTTATCAGTGTATAGTTTTTGGTCCGTTTTTGGAAAATCTTTTAGAGCGTCCATATAAGCATCTAGCTCATAATTTAAACAACACTTGAGTTTTCCACATTGGCCAGCCAATTTTTGAGGATTTAAGGATAATTGCTGATATCTAGCTGCACTGGTCGTTACCGATCTAAAATCGGTAAGCCAGGTAGAACAGCATAATTCACGACCACAAGAGCCAATACCCCCTAGGCGAGAAGCTTCTTGACGTAATCCAATCTGACGCATTTCAATGCGTGTTCTGAATTCTTGAGCAAATTCTTTTATGAGTTGGCGAAAATCTACTCGATCCTCGGCTGTGTAATAAAAAGTAGCCTTAGAAGCATCCCCTTGGAACTCAATATCTGAGAGTTTCATCTGTAAATCTAATCGGATAGCGATTTGACGCGCTCTGACCTTCATAGGCTCTTCTTTATCACGAGCCTTGGTCCAAATATCAATGTCTTTTTGGGACGCTTTGCGATATATTTTGAGTGTCTCTTCGGTGTCTTGCTTAACCTTTTTCCGCTTCATCTGTACACGTACGAGTTCACCTGTAAGGGTTACCATCCCAATATCATGACCTGATGCTGCTTGTGTTGCCACAATATCACCAATGCTCAATGTCAGGTTTTCCGTGTTTTTGTAGTAGTCTTTTCGTCCGTTTTTAAAGCGAACTTCCACATAGTCAAAAGGAGCTTGTCCTTCAGGGAGTGTCATATTAGACAACCAATCAAAAACGGTTAGTTTGTTACATCCATCAGTACCACAGGTACCATTATTTTTGCAGCCTTTAGGTTGCCCATCGGCGCCAGTGCCGCAATTTCCACATGCCATATTCCCTATATATAATGAGGCAAAAGGTGCTACAACAGCCTTTTAGGGCCGGTTCTAGACATCATTTACTCGTGATTATTACTTATATTTATCATCAATCTTCGTTAAAGATACCATTTTTGAAGTTCTTCGGCTGAGTTTGATGGTTGCGCTTTCGCGAAAGCAAATTTAACATTAATCAATGACCCAATGAAACAAATTACTAGAAGCTGTATCGCGCTCTTATTTGTAATCTCTTATCTGGAAATATCTGCCCAAGAATCCCAAGAGGTAGTAGGGGGATCTTATGTCCACAACCCAACGAATCTCGCCTGTCTTACTGCTGAAGATTACGCGTATTATCATCAAGTAATTGCAGATAATATTGCTGATTTAGAAGGTCGGCAGCAAAGAGCCTACTCGCCAGAACGTTCCTCACAGCAAGTGGCATTAGAATGGCCTATTTCACAAGCAGCAGGCTTTACATATAATAGTACTTGGGCGATTTCTAACTATGTAGATCATGATGATACTACAGGGTCTTTGGAAGACTGGAATTGTGGTACACGTACTTATGATACGGCTAGCGGGTACGACCATCAAGGAATAGACATCTATTTATGGCCTTTTTCTTGGCAACAAGTTGATCAAGGACAAACCGAAGTAATCGCAGCTGCCGATGGTCAAATTGTCTTTAAGAGAGATGGTAGTTTTGATATGAATTGCGCACTAAATAGTGAACAATGGAATGCCATTTATATCGAACATAGTGATGGAAGCATTGCTTGGTATGGCCATATGAAAAACGGTAGCTTGACGTCTAAAAACGTAGGGGATATGGTCGTCACTGGAGAAAAAATAGGAATTGTTGCCAGTTCTGGCAACTCTACAGGACCTCATCTTCACTTAGAACTGTACGACGATACAAATGCCTTAATCGATCCGTATTTGGGCGCCTGCAATCCGACAACGACTTCCTCTTGGTGGGCAGATCAAAAGGACTATTTAAATACGGGAATCAATGCTGCCTTAACACATTCTGATGTGCCCGATTTTGGAACGTGTCCAGATATCGAAACAACCTATGAAAGCGATGATTTTCAACCAGAAGCACTAGTATATTTTATAGGATACTTCAAAGATCAGGTATCTGGCACGGCTGCCTTATATGAGGTATTTAGCCCTAATGGGTCTTTATTTTCAACATGGACCGTCGATTTTACAGATGACTATTATTCCTCATGGTGGGGAAATGGTCTAACACTCAATGCTGAAGAGGGAACTTGGAGTTTTAGAATTTCCTACAATGGAGAAGTCCTTGCCCATGCATTCAATGTGGCCGAACTTTCTGTGGGAGAAGAAGATGTGCTTCAATTAAGCGCGTATCCCAATCCAACCTTCAATACCATTGAACTTTCCACGGTCATTCCCATGGAAGGGTATGTGATACGCGATGCCATTGGAAAAACAGTAGCACAGCGCAAGGGTGTGAATAATATAAAAACGACAGTGGACCTTTCTCATCTCGCTTCCGGCATGTACTTCATAACTACAAATGCACAAGACAGTCAGGGGCAGGTTACCATTCGCATATTAAAAAAATAAGGTTTAATAAATAAAAAAAGGGACCATGAATATTCATAGTCCTTTTTTTATAGCACTTATAATCTATTCTTTAAATTTTAACTTCTCCGATCTTCCTTTTTTGAAAATCTTATTACTATTCCCTTTTCCGCTGCGAAGTGCTTTTTGTTCTTCGTATGACAACTGAATAATCTCTATACATTCGGTAGAGCAGCAATTCTGCATAGTGTTTTTACACTCTTCACATTGAATAAAGAGCAGGTGACAGGCTTCATTGGCACAATTCTCATGAACATCACAAGGTTTTCCACATTGATGACATTGTGAAATCACGTCTTCGGAAATACGTTCCCCACGTCGATGGTCAAATACAAAGTTCTTCCCTTTGAATTTATTCTCCAAGTGTTGAGATTTTACTTGACGCGCATATTCTATGATTCCACCTTCTAGCTGGTATACATTTTTAAATCCTTTGTGTTTAAAGTAGGCACTGGCTTTTTCGCAACGGATACCGCCCGTACAATACATCACTAACTTCTTATCTTCTTTATGGTCCTTTAAGTCATCTTCAATAAGGTCCAATGAATCTCTGAAAGTATCTACATCTGGAGTCACGGCATTTTTAAAATGACCTATCTCGCTTTCATAGTGATTGCGCATATCAACCAAGACGGTGTCTTCCTGCTCAATCAATTCATTAAATGTCACAGCATCTACATGAATTCCTTTATTGGTCGCGTCAAAAGTTTCGTCGTTCAGACCATCGGCGACAATTTTATGGCGCACCTTCACTTTGAGTTTTAAAAAGGATTTATTGTCTTGTTCTCTTGCAATGTTCAATCGTACGTTTTCAAGAAAGTCAATACTATCTAGAAAGATCTTGAAGGTGTCAAACTTTTTGGCGGGAACGGATAGTTGCGCATTTATGCCTTCATGAGCTATATAGATTCGTCCAAGAACTTCCATATCGTTCCAGGCTAGAAAAAGGTGATCTCTAAAAAATTCAGGATTCCCAATCTGGGCGTATTGATAAAAAGAGAGTGTGAGGCGCTCATCACCAGCCGAATCAATAAGGGCTGCTCTTTCTTTAGCGCTTAATTTGTTGTACAGTTGCATGCTATACTTAGTTTAAGTGTTATAGAAAATTTTTCTAAAGGTACGCCATACTTTACGAACGCATCTTTTTGATGCTTTGCTAAGTATCTGACCATAAAAAATGCCCGGAACATATTGTTGGGGGCATTTTTTAGAACGGCTAATTCAAGATTGAACTTATTACTATTTTATAAGTTTTCGGGTCAACACTTCGCTAACCCCCTTCCAACTTTCGTTTAAGCGCTACCAATTGCACCCACATAGGCGTAAGTTGGATTTTTGCATCTTTTCTAAGATTAACACTCATTGTATACGGACTTCTCATATTAAAGACTAAAAAAAATCAAAAGGTTGCGCAGCGCTCCTCTTTCAACACTCATTTTAGATCAAATTTGTTAAAAAGTATCTGCTTTCGCGAAAGCAAGACCATAAAAGAAGTCCTATTTTTACACTACATTTTAAGCACAAAAATTGAAGCTATGAGCAGCGAAAAAGAAGCAAAACTAAAAGCACTACAACTCACTCTAGACAAACTTGACAAAACCTATGGAAAAGGGGCTGTTATGAAAATGGGAGACCAGGCCATTGTAGATGTTGAAACAATCTCAACAGGATCTTTAGGCCTCGATGTTGCCTTAGGCGTAGGCGGGTATCCAAGAGGAAGAGTTATTGAAATATATGGCCCAGAATCTTCTGGTAAAACGACCTTGACCTTACATGCAATTGCTGAGGCGCAGAAAGCTGGAGGTATTGCAGCATTTATTGATGCAGAGCATGCCTTTGATCGTTTTTATGCTGAGAAGCTCAATGTAGATATTGAGAACCTGATTATTTCTCAACCAGACAATGGAGAGCAAGCTCTTGAAATTACCGATAATCTGATTCGTTCTGGAGCCATTGATATTATTGTTATTGATTCTGTGGCTGCATTAACCCCTAAAAGTGAAATTGAAGGAGAAATGGGAGATTCCAAAATGGGACTTCATGCTCGTTTGATGTCTCAAGCTTTGCGTAAACTTACAGGATCGATCAGTAAAACAAATTGTACCGTTATTTTCATCAACCAACTTCGTGAAAAAATCGGAGTCATGTTTGGAAACCCTGAAACAACTACAGGTGGAAATGCGTTGAAATTTTATGCTTCTGTGCGATTAGATATTCGTCGATCAACACAAATCAAGGATAGTAATGCCGCCGTCATGGGAAATAAAACCCGTGTCAAAGTTGTAAAGAATAAGGTAGCGCCGCCGTTTAGAATGGCCGAATTCGATATAATGTACGGAGAAGGTATTTCAAAAGTGGGCGAAATTATTGATATTGGCGTCAATTTTGAGATCATTAAAAAGAGTGGATCCTGGTTCTCTTATGAGGATACGAAACTTGGCCAAGGTCGAGATGCAGTAAAAGCCTTACTGCTCGATAATCCAGATTTAATGGATGAGCTAGAAACCAAAATTATTGCGGCAATTAAATTGAGCAGCGAATAAACAAAAACCTCCTATTTCACTAATAGGAGGTTTTTTGCTTTTAGACGCAACCTTTTCAAATGAAAAGCATCTACAAATAGAATCCCCCTATAAAAATGATTATGAAAAGGATTATTATAGTTTGCATGCTCGCTCTTACAGTGATAAGCTGTAGCGATGAAGATGTCCCAATCTTCTTTTTTGAGTTTGTTCCTGTGCAGTCGGTGACTGGTGTACCCGCTAATTTCACAGTGAATGTACCAGACACATTACAAATCACGTATTTTAGACCTTCTACCTGTCATGGTTTTGATGGTTTTGAAGTAGAAAAAGACGGTGCCGTACGGAATATAGCTGTAATTACGAAGGTCATTGAACAACGTGGAGACTGTGACGATCTTACGAATGATGCACGTACAGCACCATTAATTTTTAGACCCAAAAGTGCCGGAAGTGTAACACTCCGTTTCTTTCAAGGAAAAAATGATGAAGGAGAAAATCAATATTTAACCCTTGAAGTGCCCATAGAAGATTAAGAACTAACCAATAAACGAATTTGTGAGTTTAGACCAACTCATTAAGAATTGTAAAAGGAACAATGCTAAAGCTCAAGAAGAACTCTACAAGCGTTATGCTAGTATGCTGTTCTCGATTTGTTTAAAGTATTCTCCCAATTATGCAGACGCTGAAGACACGCTGCAGGATTCATTTATTGTAATTTTTGATAAAGTGGGGCAATTCAAAGGAAAAGGATCCTTTGAGGGTTGGCTTAAAAGAGTGACTATCAATACGGCATTGCAGCGGTATCGCAAGCAAAGTGTATTAGGCATCATAGATGAAGAAAATATACGTGAGGTTGATATCGAGGTTGATGAAGAAAGCATACCCCTTGATTTTTTACTCCGTATTATTCAAGAATTACCAGATAGGTATCGATTGGTTTTCAACCTTTATGTACTCGATGGTTATTCACATAAGGAAACTGCAAACATGCTAGAGATTTCCGAAGGCACCTCCAAGTCGAACTTGGCACGTGCAAGAAATATATTAAAGGACAAAATTGAGGCGAGTAAAATAGAACCTCTTAGACACACTCAAACACAATGAAGGAGAGAAAGAACATAGATCGGTTGTTTCAAGAGAAGTTTAAGGACTTTGAAGCACACCCAAGCGATCGCGTATGGGAGAATATCGCTTCCGCGAAAGCAAAAAAAGAAGACAGCAAGCTATTCCCATTATGGTTACGTCTTGGAGGTATCGCAGCGGCATTGGCCATCCTTTTTTCCGTTGGAAGTGTTTTTTGGAATGCCCCCGAAAATGATACCCAACTCGTAGAAAATGAAATTCCTGTACAAACAGAAGAAACAGATTCAAAAAAAACACCTAGGGATCGTAATACTACAAATGAAATTCCTGAAAACATACAGACTCAACAACTTGCTGAAGAGTCGACAAATGAAACCCCCACTACTCCTACAAATAATGAAGGATCTACGAAAAAAATATATAACGGGAACTCTCAAAACAGAACACTAAACGAGAGGCCGTATACTAGAATAGCGCAACAAACAGGGTCTAAAAACGCGAGAACACTTAAAGAAACAGACAACGGATATACGGAGACTCCTAGTACCTCTGAAAGTACTAAAAATGTTGATGCTAGAATGGCAGTTACTACTACCCCCAATAAAAACACTCCTGATAGAAACAATCGATCACATCTCATCGAGCCTTCTCAATCAGATGTGAAGGCCTCTACAAATAAAACACAAGAAGCGATCGCACAACAAATTGATGCGCCTTCAAAAACAGAAGAAAAAAAGTCCCTTGTAGAAGTAGCTGAAGCACTTAAAAATGCAAAAGAAGAAGAAGCCATTGCTAATTTGGATAAAAACCCCAATCAAGATCGATGGAATGTTGGTGCTGTAGCGGCTCCTGTATACTACGGAAATTTTGGAGGTTCTGGAATTGACCCACAATTTAAAGACAACACCAAATCTGGAGATGTTAACCTCAGCTATGGTGTACAAGTAAGCTATGCGGTTTCTGACAGGTTGAAAGTCCGCACTGGTGTCAGCAATGTAGATCTGAGCTACGGCACAAATGACATTTCATTTACTCCCGATATTGCAGCCACACGTCTTGCGGGTGTCGCTTATAACAGCAATGGAAAGTTTCTAAGTGTAACGGATCGCGTAAATCAGCAAGAAATTGCTCAAAGTGATTTTCAAGGCGGAGGAAGTAATGTGTCTAACGGCAGCATTAATCAGCGTATAGGTTATATTGAAATTCCAGTAGAAGCGGTATATGTTCTTTCAGATAAACGACTAGGGATAGAAGTAATAGGGGGCGTCAGTACTCTTTTTGTCAATGACAATGAAATCGCTATTGAATCGGATGGTTTGCGCACCCCAATAGGGGCGTCGAGTAGTCTGAATGACGTAAGTTTTACAACAAACGTGGGTATAGGGTTGAATTATAAAGTAACCGAAAGTGTACACATTAATATGGAACCCACCTTGAAATATCAACTCAATGCATTTGATAATAGTGCGGGAGATTTCAAACCATATTATGTAGGATTATATACAGGAGTAAGTTATCGCTTCTAGAAGAGTGTTAAGTAAGTTTTTTTTTAGTTGGTTAGGTTAGTTATTGCGCTTAGCAATGATGACAGAAAGGCTCCGCTGGTTACGGAGCCTTTCATTTTTACTCGTTTTCTTTATTATTTCCCTCCAACTCGGCCAAAATAATAGCCCTCGTCCGTTCTCTCAATATTCTTTTAGCACCCTGTTTCATACCCTCTGTAGCTATAAACGGATGTACTTTGGCTCTCATTACTCCTATACCTCCCTCAAAAAAAGAATAGGGAAAACGCTTCTTATTATCATAAAAAGTAATAGGCACAATAGGGATCTGATGGTCAATAGCCAACCGAAAAGCACCATCCTTAAAAGCATCTAATAATATAGAGGTATCCTCCGGCACGCCTCCTTCCGGAAAAATGCAGATACTCATTCCTTGCCCTAATCTTTTCTGAGCTTGATCAAATACTTCCTTTCTACTGCGAGCGTTTCCACGATCTACGAGGATACAGGTGCGCTTATAGAAAAATCCAAAAAGAGGGATTTTAGACAATTCCGCCTTTCCTACGAAAACAAAAGGATTACTCGCTACATGTAACATAAGCATAATATCGGCCATAGACGTATGGTTAGAAACCAACATATACGACTTCCCTTTGATGAGTTTCTCTTCACGTCTCACTTTTGGATACCATCCCATACACAGCATAATCGAACGCGCCCAGATACGGGCCAACCTAAAAAACATAGGGTACCACGTCTCTTTGAGGATACTAATACTAAGCAAAGGAAGCAACAATAGTATGATCACAAGGATCAATAGGTAAAACCATATCTTCCATAAAGCGATTGCTATTTTTCGTAGAACTACCATGTACCGCCAAAAATAGACATTTGTATTTATCTAGTTCGAAGAAAACGGTAACTTTGCGAGGATTATCACAACGACCTGCTGCAGGAAGGTTGCAAAGAGACAGCTTCTCTTTAAAGACGTTTGCAATACAGTGTTCTATAACACAAGAATTCCATGAAGATGGGATTTGAACTAAATTACTATGGCAAGAATATTGACGGGTGTTCAAAGCACAGGAACCCCACACTTAGGAAACTTATTAGGCGCAATTATACCCGCCATCGAAATGGCTAATGCGCCTGGGAATGAATCTTTCCTCTTTATTGCAGATATGCATTCGCTTACTCAAATAAAAGATGGAGAAACGCTCCGTCAAAACACCTATAGCACAGCAGCAACCTGGTTAGCCTTTGGTTTAGATGTCGAAAAAACGATTTTTTATCGTCAAAGTGATATTCCACAAGTGACAGAGCTTTCCTGGTATTTGAGCTGTTTCTTTCCCTATCAACGACTCACTTTAGCTCATAGTTTTAAAGACAAAGCAGATCGCTTAGAAGATGTAAATGCAGGCTTGTTTTCATACCCTATGCTCATGGCAGCCGATATCTTATTGTACGATGCCGAGATTGTTCCCGTAGGAAAGGACCAAGCACAACACATAGAGATGACACGTGACGTCGCTTCTCGCTTCCATGCAACTATGGGTGCCGAAGTATTTGTAATGCCGGAAGTGAAACACAACGAAGAAACCATGTATGTTCCAGGTACAGATGGCGCTAAAATGTCGAAATCCAAAGGGAATATTATAGACATCTTCCTTCCAGACAAAAAACTTCGCAAGCAAATCATGGGCATCCAAACGGATAGTACACCCATGGAAGAACCTAAGAATCCAGATACCTGTAATGTATTTGCGCTCTACAAACTCTTAGCTTCTGCAGAACAAATTACCGTAATGCGCGCAAACTATGAAGGAGGCAATTATGGCTATGGTCATGCAAAGCAAGCGGTCTATGATGTGGTCATTGAAAAATATGCAATACAACGGGAACGTTACCACCATTATATGGCTCATTTGAACGAGATTGATGATGCCCTTGCCGTTGGTGCTGCCAAAGCAAGTATGGTTGCCAATACCGTTTTGAAACGTGTTCGTAAACAAGTAGGCTACTAATCATACAACCTAAAACTCAAAGCGTATGGATATCATGAAATTTATAAGTGGCAATGGATTATTCTTGATCTTAGGATTGATTCTTATTATTGTAGTTTTGTATAATAAATTTAGAAAGAAGAGATAGTTAGTTGCCTTTTCGCTTTCGCGAAATTGCACTCCATAGAAATCCGGATTTCATTAAAAACACCAATCATTACATGTCCAATATCAGAATCACAAAACAATTCACCTTCGAAACGGGTCATGCCTTATATGGCTACGATGGGAAATGTAAAAATGTACACGGACATAGTTATAAACTAAGTGTTACGGTCATAGGAGAACCTATTTCCGACAACACAAATGTAAAGTTCGGTATGGTGATCGATTTTACAGATTTAAAAAAAATCGTAAATAAAGAGATTGTAAATGTCTTCGATCATGCGACTGTTTTTAATAAAAACACCCCACATGTGGAGCTTGCCAAAGAACTTTCAGACAGAGGACATAATGTGCTACTCGTCGACTATCAGCCCACCAGTGAAATGATGGTCATCGACTTTGCTGCTAAAATTCAATCATTACTACCAGAAAATATCCAACTACATTCCTTACGGCTTCAAGAAACGCACACCAGTTACGCCGAATGGTTTGCTGCAGATAACTAGTCTATGAATATCCCTAAAGGTAAAAAAGTATACTTCTCTAGTGATAATCACTTAGGCGCACCCACTCAGGAAGAAAGCAGACCTCGTGAACGTAAATTCCTGCGCTGGCTAGACAGTATCCGACCAGATGCTCACGCCATTTTCCTAATGGGAGATCTTTTTGACTTTTGGTTCGAATACCGCACCGTGGTGCCTAAAGGATTTGTTCGTGTCTTAGGAAAACTTGCAGAATTTCAAGACTCTGGCATCGAAATTCATTTTTTTGTAGGGAACCATGATCTTTGGATGAACGGTTATTTTGAAGATGAGCTAGGTATCCCGGTATATCATGATCCTGCGGTTTTCACTATGAATGACAAAAAATTCTTTTTAGGTCATGGAGATGGTTTAGGACCCGGAGATAAGGGGTACAAACGCATGAAAAAGGTTTTCCGTGGACGCTTTTTCCAATGGCTATTCCGTTGGGGACATCCTGATATTGGTATTAAGATCGCGCAGTATTTCTCTGTAAAGAATAAGCTCATCTCTGGGGATGATGATCATATTTTCTTAGGCGAAGAAAAAGAATGGCTGGCAACCTATGCCAAACGTAAACTGGAAACCGAGCACTATGATTTTTTTGTGTTTGGGCACCGTCATTTACCCATGACCATCCAGGTAGGTGAAAAATCCACCTATTACAATCTCGGAGATTGGATTCACCACTATACCTACGGTGTCTTCGATGGAGAACAGTTTGAAATAAAAACCTTCGAACTTCCCTCCTAGCGAATCCGTACATTTACACAAACAATATTCATGCGTAACTATATGCTTGTGGTTGTGTGCGCCCTTCTTTTTGTCGCTTGCAAACCCTATCAATCTTCTATTATGAGAGATGATCAACTGACATATGAAAGCTTTCGCGAAAGCCAAGTGTCCTTTAATACCTCAGAAGGAGCCCTCCAATATATTGATCGCGGACAAGGCCCCGTAATTCTATTACTTCACGGAGTGCCAACTTCTGGATGGCTGTATCGCAAAATGATCGATCCTCTAGTGGACGCTGGATACCGCGTTATCGCACCCGATATGCTAGGCTTTGGAAGTAGTGATTCCCCGGAAGGCTACGAAATCTATGCAGAAGATATGCACGCACAACGGCTGCTTGAATTGATGGATCATCTCAAGATTGAACAATGGACGCATGTTACCCATGATGCTGGCGGACTTTGGACTTGGGAGCTCCTGCAACAAGATTCAAATAGAATTAAAAAATTGGTATTATTAAATACGATAGTATATGAAGAAGGCTTCCAGCCTCCCATCCGATTTAAAAAAGGTTTTATGGCGCGCATTGCCATGTGGAGCTATCGCAATGGACTCACGACCAATATGATGCTAGAAAAACTCTTTCAGGGCGGAATGATGGAAAACACCCTTAATGAAGCCGATATTGAAGGTTACAAACGCCCGTTGCTCGAAGGAAAAACGAAAGCGATGTATTACTTCTTCACCAAAACATGTAACACCTTACCTAATTATCAGCCTATGATTCAAAATTTGAATCTCCCCGCCACTATCATTTGGGGTAAAAATGATTCCTTCCTTTTGCTCGAACCACAACAAGAAGCATTGCAAAAAGATCTCAACATTCAAGAGCAAGACCTGCATCTTCTGAATGCCAAACATTTTATTCAGGAAGAAAAACCCGAGAAAATCGTCAAGTTGATTGTAGATTTTATGAACTAGTCGTATGAAAAAAGTTTTACTTATTGCAATCATATTGCTAAACGTGAGCTGTTTATATAAACAATTGGACTGCAAAATTATTAAGGTTGGCACTTTTAAAATTGACGATCCTACGTATGATTTCAAATCAATAATAATAAGAAATGATACTATTCAAATAGAGAAAAATTTGACATTGAATACTGTATCCAAGTATGTGGTGAAATGGAAAAACCCCTGTGAATACAGCCTTGAAATGATCGAAGGCCCCAATGATAAAATGGAATTAAATAAAGGCAAAATATTGAGGATCAAAATAATTTCGATCCAAGAAGACAATTATACTTTTGAGGCGAAAATGGATGGTATAGCCATTGTCGCGACTAATACTGCCGAAAGAATAAAATAAGCTATTCTTTAATATCCTTTAAGCGTAACTGCAAACTTACCGTCCCCTTCCATTCGTTTTCATCCAAAACATAGGCTGCCTTAAACAGCTTCCTTTTACTGATGATGTCATAGGCTTTGCCCAAATTAAATCCAATACCATCTATTTTAGGACCTACGCTTCCTTGTGTTACCCTTACTTTGAGATGCGTCTTATCTGCACCCACTTTTTTTCCATACCCCGTATCTCTAAGGTTTTCTGTCATAAAAGTGGGACTCATATTTCCTGGGCCGAAAGGCGCAAACTGTTTTAAAATACGGTGAAATTTTGGGGTGATCTCTGCCAAATCAATAGCGGCATCTATGGAAGTTTCTGGAATCAGCAATCGTTCATCACACGTCCTAGCAACGACCTCCTCAAAGCACACTTTAAAGCGTTCATAATGTTCAGGAAGTAAGGTTAATCCTGCCGCGTATTTATGTCCCCCAAATTGTTCTATGAATTCCGCACATTCCTGCAAGGCATTATATACATCAAAGCCCTTCACTGAACGCGCAGAAGCGGCTAGTTTATCTCCGCTCTTCGTAAAAACAAGTGTAGGTCTATAATAGGTTTCTATCAATCTTGAGGCTACAATTCCGATGACCCCTTTATGCCAGTCCTCTTGATATACTACCGTTGTCTTTCTGTCTACTTCGTCATTCTCTAGAATTTGATTCAGCGCCTGTTCAGTAATCAATTTATCTGCTTCTTTACGGTCGGCATTGTATTGTTCTATTTCGCTAGCATAGATCCGCGCCTGTACTTCATTGGTTTCGGTAAGTAGAGTAACTGCATGATTCCCGTGTTTCATTCGGCCAGCAGCATTGATACGAGGAGCAATCGTAAAAACAACATCTGTGATGGTTAAGATTTGCTTTTCCATCTGCTGGATGATGGCTTCAAACCCAGCCCGCGGTAAGGTGTTTATGACTTCTAACCCGTGATAGGCTAAGATTCTATTTTCCCCGATTATAGGCACTATATCTGCCCCAATGGCTGTTGCAACAAGATCTAGATATGGAAGCAAGTCTGCAAAGGGTTGATTCCGCTTTCGCGAAAGCGCACTTATAAGTTTAAACCCAACACCACAACCACAGAGCTCATCAAAAGGATATTCGCAATCTTCTCTTTTGGGATCGAGTATGGCAACAGCATCCGGTAAGTTGAGTCCTGGGCGATGGTGATCACAAATGATAAAATCGATCCCTTTTTCTTTGGCATACGCTACTTTCTCAATGGCTTTAACCCCACAATCCAATGCGATAATGAGAGTCATATCATTATCGTGTGCATAATCAATTCCCATATATGAGACCCCGTAACCCTCAGCATATCGGTCGGGAATATAGGTGTCAATATTAGGATGAAGGGTTCGCAAATATGAACTCATCAAAGCGACACTCGTAGTGCCGTCTACATCGTAATCTCCAAAAACGAGAATGTTTTCGCCTTGAGCTATCGCCTGCTCAATCCGAGCAACCGCCTTTTCCATGTCTTTCATCAAGAATGGGTCGTGCAGATCCTCTAAGGAAGGGCGGAAGAAATTTTTGGCTTTTTCGTACGTATCAATTCCGCGTTGTACCAGTAATTGAGCAATGGGAATATCAATTCCCAAGGCAGCGGAAAGTTTCTGAACTAGGGCTTCAGCTGGTTTTGGCTTAAGCGTCCATCGCATATTAATCCATGTTAATTTTTAGCATCCAAGCGCTTTTAAGAAATTCCTTGGAACGTACATTTTTTAAGGTTTCGTAGAGAGCCACCCCATCTTGTCCATGTGCAACGAAGACATAAAATAGATTAGTATCAGGTCGCTGCATCGTCTGCGGTTCATACTCCATAGATCGCAAGGTTGTCGACCAATTTGCGGCATTCTCGGCATTCGAAAATACATTGGTAACGACATAATATCCTTTTTCAAAATCAGGAACAGCAACCGAACCTCTGTTTAATATGCGGTCAAGTTCTTGAGGCATCTTAGGGGTTTCAGTAATTACTTTTGGATTCGGGGTTTCTTCTACAATTGTTTCCGTGACATCATCCACAACATCTATTGACGCCACTTCCTCTTCCGTTGGGGCAGGAATCGTGTCTGTAGGCATCGATAATACTGGCACTGCAGCTACGGCTACAATAGGGCTATTCGTCTTAATACTTTGCATTTTGTAGAACTCCTCACTGATCGTGGTTTGGAAAGCTGTGAAAAATAGGAAAAAACGATCTGAACGTGTCTTGTACTGCATTTTTACACCCGTCGCATTGTTTGCGATGATTGCATTTTGCTCATTGGGAATCTTAATTTTGGCAATATCAAACCCGAGTGTATTTTCAGAATTAGGGATGCGCTGTCTAAAAATCGTGTCATTGAGCGTGATCGTACTATTGAAGAAATTATCTGAGGCTCTTACTTTATTGTCAAGCTTGACGTAGGTACTATCCTTTGGATTGTAAATTCCCACCTGATCTCTACTCAAAGCTACATCTCCTTCTAAGGCACCCATGGTCACCATGGTCCCCACTTCTCCGTCATCACTCGACCGAAAGTTGCCAAATTCAATTTCTACAGGTTTTTTGTTGACAAACTCAAAACCATGGTAGGTTGTAATATATTGAAGAGGATCATTTTCTTTTTCATATACCACATAGAGCAGCCAACCTGCCGAGCTTCCGCCTAATAAATACCCCTGTGTAGCACTTATATTAGCCACGGTATACATACCACTTCTCACTTCTAAGGTGTCAAAATAAGAGGTGATATCAGCCTTACATGCGTATGGAGAATAATTCTTCATTCTTAGATTTTTAGAGGAAGCTCCATCAAAAATGAGTTCTCCGCGAATATCTTGATATTCTAATCCAGGAAATTGGATTTTAATTTCTTGCATATCATGCGCCCGATCTTCCTTTTTCTGATAGAAGGTGCGTTCATTTTTATACTTCTTTACACTCTTTTCTCCCTTATACGTTCCTGTCCAGTAGAGCCCTGCGTACACTACTTTGGCGGCGTCATCTAAGGTCAGAAATGCAGCACTTGAACTGTAGGTGCTCGGATCATTATCAATATCCACGTACTCCATCTTAAATTCATCATTGACCTTTTCCAGGTCATTAAAAGACTTGGTAGCATCTTTACTCAAGATATTATTACCTATAACCTTGGTATTCCCTTCTATGTAGAACTCTTTGTCTCGTGTAAATGTTTTGGAATCTTGAGCCAGGGCAACAATTGGCAGCAGTCCGATAAAAAAACCAATAACAACTTTCATAATAGTATATTTATGCTTCACTCTCATGAAAATGAACACCTACATGCAGTATGCTAAATTTACGGAACATATCCATCACTCCACAATACTGCTCTGACGAAAGATCAACTGCTTTTTGAATTTTATCCTCTTTCAGATTTTTTCCGTAAAAATGATAATCCAAAGTAACCGTATGGTAGGTTTTAGGGTGCGTTTCGGTGAGCTCTCCTTGAACCACCATTTTAAAATGAGGAACCTCGACTCTCATTTTATTTAATACAAAGACAATATCAAGACCTGTACAACCCGCCAAAGCAGATAACATTAAGGCCTTAGGGCCCATCCCGTCATTGGAGCCTCCGTTCTCTGGGGAGGTATCAATAAGCGTAGAGTATCCAGTAGGGCTATCCGTTACAAATTGCATTCCCTTTTTATAGACAGTTGTTACAGTATCTCCAGCCATTTTTTATGTGTTTTTATCCGCCTTCAAGGTACAAAAAAGTAGAATGAAAGTAGTATTTTAGGCACGGTCTTCAAACACCAATAATAGAAACTTGATAAATCTTCATAAGGTGTGACTGCCCCGCCTTTTTAAAACTACAAAATTGTATGCCTTTAGTAACTCCTTTAAATGCCGCGCACGACGAGACGACCAAAGAACTCGCTGAGTTCTTTAATGAAACCTTGGGTTTTTGTCCTAACTCTGTATTGACGATGCAACGACGCCCAGATATTTCTCGAGCCTTTATCAATCTCAACAAGGCGGTTATGGCCAATCATGGAAATGTTACCTCCGCATTAAAAAGGATGATTGCTTGGGTGTCAAGTAATGCTACTGGCTGTCGCTATTGCCAAGCACATGCAATTCGTGCCGCAGAACGTTATGGAGCAGAACAAGAACAATTAGATAATATTTGGGAATACCGCACCCATGCAGCTTTTTCAGACGCAGAACGCGCAGCGCTGGATTTTTCTCTAGCCGCTTCTCAAGTGCCAAATGCGGTAGACGCAAAAATCAAAGAAGAACTATATAAATACTGGGACGAAGGTGAAATTGTTGAAATGCTAGGAGTAATCTCTCTTTTTGGATATCTAAATCGCTGGAATGACTCTATGGGAACTACCTTAGAAGAGGATGCTATCGATAGCGGAAATCAATATTTAGGAAAACACGGATTTGAAGTAGGGAAGCATGTGTAAGGAATAACGCTTTTAAAAACACCACCGAAGAATGAGAGTAAGGGTAAAAAAAATACTCGTAATGTTTTTATTAGTAGGGGTTACAAGTTGTGCTTCATTCAGACCCAAGTATGGTGTTGAGGAAAATGTCATTCTTACTGAGAAAAGTATTAGTCGTCTAAATCAATTTTTTGAGTTAAAACCATCAAAAAACCTCGCAAAGTTAGATACTGATAATCCTAGAACAATAAAGAATTATGGCTTATTTAATCTATTTGGAATATTTAAAAACCTTGACTCTGAAACTATAAACAATATCAATACTTCTTCTGAAAAGTATCTTGTAAATTTTAAGGTCGAAAAGAAATCCATTAAAAGCTACCTTCTTAAAGATAATGCAATCATTGATAGCTCTGAGGTAAGGTATAACTTGAAGAAAAACGGATTTCTTTATTTAAAAAGGAATAGTCTGAGTATTAATTTGGTTCCATTTATTTATGGAGGGTGGGATATAAATAGATCAAGAATAGGCTTGACAAATGAAGGGGATTTGATATATGAATCCTCCCATTACTCTTACGCCGCAATATTATTGCTTTTCGGAGATACCGATAAACAGCATAATAGCTTTCTATTTAAGACAATAAATTAAATATTTATGTAGTCTAAGACTCTCAAAACATCCATCACAAATCCATAAGAAGTGGTTGCTTTTTATGGATTTATTGTTTCAAAGAGGGAGGATTCAACAACAACATAGATCCATCCCTAACCCTTCCTTGAAAGGCAGGGAGCGTTGGTGATCTTTAAAACATTTAGTGAAGTACTAAAGACCTCTCTTCGAAGCGCTGTCCTGAGCATGTCGAAGGGAGGGTTTAGAAAAATGTTCCTAATATCAAAAGTGATAAAACTTAAAAGCCCCCTCTTCGAAGAGGGGTTGGGGGAGATGTCCCGCAAACTAGCTCAAAAATCCATTTACTTTTCCCTTAAATTTTCCGTAAATTCGCGCACGTAATAAAAAGACCCACTAATGAGCGCTAAGTTCACTGAATATAAAGGTTTAAACCTACCTAAAGTTGCCGAAGAGATTCTCTCCTATTGGAAAGAAAATGATGTCTTTGCAAAAAGCATAAGCACTCGTGAAGGTGCTGAGCCTTATGTGTTTTTTGAAGGACCTCCTTCAGCAAATGGATTACCTGGAGTACACCATGTACTTGCGCGTACGATCAAAGATATTTTTCCTCGCTATAAAACCATGAAGGGCTTTCAAGTAAAACGTAAAGCGGGGTGGGATACACACGGGCTTCCGGTAGAGCTCGGTGTTGAGAAAGAACTGGGTATTACCAAAGAGGATATTGGCACAAAAATTACCGTAGAAGAATACAATGAAGCCTGTAAAAAGGCTGTCATGCGTTATACGGATATCTGGAATGAGCTCACCGAAAAGATGGGATATTGGGTTGATATGAGCGATCCCTATATCACCTACAAATCCAAGTATATGGAGACCGTATGGTGGTTACTTAAACAGATTTACAATAAAGATTTAATTTACAAGGGATACTCTATCCAACCCTATTCACCAAAAGCCGGAACTGGATTAAGCCAAAATGAGCTTAACCAACCGGGTTGTTACCGTGATGTAACAGACACAACGGTTGTCGCTCAGTTTAAAATAACAGATGAAGGTAATAATGCTTTAGCAAAAGAACTTGGAGACGGACAGACCTATTTTATTGCCTGGACCACAACGCCTTGGACATTACCGTCCAACACAGCACTAACGGTTGGAAAGAAAATAGACTACGTACTCGCTGAGACCTTCAATCAATACACTTTTGAACCGATCAAGGTCATTCTTGCTAAAAAATTGATTAGTAAGCAATTTGACAAGAAATTTGTTGCCGCTTCCGCGAAAGAGGAATTGACGGCTTACACGGCTGGTGATAAAAAAATACCCTATTTCGTTACTCGTGAATTCAAAGGTACTGATCTTTTAGAATTGCGTTATGAGCAGTTGTTTGATTATGTACAACCTCTCGATCATCCTGAAAATGCTTTCCGCATAATTGCAGGAGATTTTGTGACCACCGAAGATGGTACAGGGATCGTGCACACGGCGCCTACTTTTGGTGCCGATGATGCCATGGTTGCCAAACTGGCTTCTCCTGAAATACCGCCATTGTTGCTCAAAGATGAAAACGACAACCTCGTTCCTCTTGTGGATTTACAAGGTCGTTTTCGTCCGGAAATGAAGGAATTTGGCAATAAATATATCAAAAACGAATACTATGATGATGGCGAAGCTCCAGAACGTTCAATGGACGTAGAGCTGGCTATTCGTTTGAAAGAAGAAAACAAAGCCTTTAAGGTTGAAAAATACGTCCACAGTTATCCACACTGCTGGCGTACAGACAAACCCGTACTTTATTACCCATTAGATTCTTGGTTTATCAAAGTAACCGACTTTAAAGATCGTATGCACGAACTTAACTTAGGGATTAACTGGAAACCTAAGGCAACGGGAGAAGGTCGTTTTGGTAATTGGCTAGCCAATGCTAATGACTGGAACTTATCTCGCAGTCGATTCTGGGGGGTTCCTTTACCTATTTGGCGTACCGAAGATGGAAAAGAAGAAATCATTATTGGATCTATTGCCGAACTTAAAA
>JBLHXM010000013.1:0-47142 GCA_047630395.1 Dokdonia sp. | reverse complement strand
AACGTGCATAAGGTTTTTTTCAATTTGATTTTCCATTTTGAATAAAGTTTTAATTTGTAATTAATTTATTTGCGTGAAGCTTTCGCAACTTCGTCAGTTTAGGTGTAATCACGAAGCTACAGTAGCCATGCGCTTGATTGCTTTTGTAAAAATCTTGATGTTCTTTTTCAGCTTCATAAAAAACGTCTATTGCCGAAATTTCTGTGACTATAGGATTCTCGTAATACGATATGAGTTCTTTGGAAACGATCGTCGCAATTTGATTCTGATGTTCATCATGATAATATATTACAGAACGATAGTGCGTTCCCCTATCTGCACCTTGACGATTTAAGGTTGTTGGATCATGCGTAGTCATAAATATCACCAAGAGGTCTTCATATGAAATGACATTAGCATCAAAAGTGACTTGAACTACTTCTGCATGACCGGTTAATCCAGAACATATCTCGCGATATGTTGGACGGCCTGGAACTGTGCCTCCAGAATAGCCAGAAACGACCTTCTCGATGCCTTTTACTTCCTGAAATACAGCTTCTGTACACCAGAAACAGCCACCACCCATTGTGGCCAATTGAAGGTCCTTAGTGTTCATACCTAGCCTCCGTTTCCAAGGTCATGGATGCTGAATTGATACAGTAGCGCAATCCGCTAGGTTCTGGACCATCCGGAAAGACATGTCCTAAATGCCCATCACACGTATTACACATCACTTCAACGCGAACCATACCCAATGCAATATCTTTCTCATACTTTATGGCATTTTCCTTTATAGGTTGTGTGAAACTGGGCCAGCCTGTACCTGAACTGAATTTGATTGTGGAATCAAATAAAGGCGTGTCGCAACATACACAGTTGTATTTGCCTGCGTCATGAATACTACAGAGTGCTCCACTATGTGGACGCTCTGTACCTTTCAGTCTCGTGACCCTGAATTGTTCTGGAGTTAATTGTGCGCTCCATGCAAGCTCTGTCTTTTCAACACGTTTGTCTGGTGTTGGATTTCCCTTTACGGAAAAATGAATAACCTCTTTCCAAGTTAGCATACTAATAGTTCCTTTCGTTAAATTATTAAGAACACAAAATTACCACCAGAAAGGGTGAATTAAGGTGTATGAATTACCTAATGAATGGTACTTTTTCCTTGGAAAAAATAGAAAGGCGTTTAAAAAATGTTCAGCGTTTTATTTTTAAATTGAATAGGAGAAATCCCTACCTGATTTTTGAAGAATTTAGAAAAGTGAGATGCTTCTGAAAAGCCTAAACTAAAGGCAATTTCTTTTGAAGACTTTTCTGAAAGCAGTAGTAATTTTTTTGCTTCTAAAACAATACGGTCATTGATTACTTGTAATGGGGTTCTGTTATGAAACTTAGCAAATAAATTGGATAAGGTTTTTGGAGATTTGAACAGTAAATCGGCGTATTCTGAGACTTTATGCTTTTCCTTAAAATGTTCTTCAACTAACAAATTATATCGTCTGATGACATCGATTTTTGATTGCTCCATTGCAGGATTTACGATGGTTTTTTTTAATAATCTCACCGATTTTATAAGTAGCCTTTTAAGCAAAACACGCAACATTTCACCTTGAATATGATCTTCAGTTTCAAACTCTTCTTCTAGAAACATAAAATGCAATTCAAAACTTTTTCTCTCTTTTTCAGATAATGTAACCATTGTTGGTGCAGAAGACCCAAGGAATAAAAACCCATTACAAGAAACCTCATGATCATGATCTCTGATACAATAAAATTCTCGATCAAAGATTAAAGAGGTCACCCCTTTTAAAAAGGGCTCTATTTGAATCATATTTAGCGGTGTACAAAAAAGGAGTTCATCCTTTTTAAGGGTAATAGAATACCCATCCACCCCCAGAACTATATCATTGTCTTTTGCCCAAATAATTTTATAAAAATCTCCTTCTCCCAATCTATTTTCAAAAGAGGCACAATTAAAATCTGTTAAAATTAAGCTGCCATGCAGCGGTGTTTTTGAGTATGTAAAATTCATTCTATGGGCTTGAAATTTAAATATATTGAAATTTATTCATTAGTTAATTTCTAAAGGGCTTTGAATTTTAATTTATGTAGGTAGTTGCCATTAACTTTCGTCGTACAAGGATAAAATGATTCTGCGGATATCTAACTAAAAGCTTTAAATGAAGCCAAATATCGTTTTATTCAATCGTACCTTATAATTTTCACTACCTTCCCGTACAACCTCATTAAGAGGGCGTTATATTAAACGGATCACAGATGGCAGAGAAAAAAGATTTGGATTTTACTTATACGACTATAGATAAAATATTTCGGTTGAGTATGGGAGAAACCGGGGATTATAGCGGAGCAAAATACGACGGAGATTTTTCGATGTCGCTGGAAGAAGCTCAAAAAGCCAAACATAGGTTCATCGCAGATAGTCTAAAAATAACCAAAGATTCCAAAGTACTCGATATGGCCTGCGGCTGGGCTCCTTTTATGCATTATCTAACCACTGAAAGACAGTCCAAAAGCATGGGAGTGACACTCTCTCAAGGGCAGGCAGATGCTTGCCAAAAGAATGGATATAATGTAATCGTAAAAGATTGTCGCTACATAAAGCCATCAGACTTTGGATCTTTTGATGCCATTAGTTGTATTGGAGGATTGGAGCATTTCTGTTCGGTGGAAGATTGGCAGGCGGGTAAGCAGGAACTGGTATACCTTGATTTTTTTAAAACCCTCTACGATTTGTTACCTGTAGGGGGTCGATTTTATATGCAAACAATGACCTTTAGCAAGAACATGATCGCATTTGAAGATATGGATGTGCTTGCTGAAAAAGGATCAACAGCCTATATCATGGCACTTATGGTAAAACAGTTCCCTGGTTCGTGGCTTCCATATGGTCCAGAAATGGTCATTCAATGTGCAGCTCCTAGATTCAAACTAATTTCTAAAAGTAGTGGTAGGCTGGATTACATTGAAACTATTGCCCAATGGCGGAAGAAATTTAGAAAATTCAATCTCAAAAAATATTGGCTATACTTATCGCTCATTCCTAGATACTTTACGGACAAAGAATTCAGACATCTCGTTGCTATTTTCAAAGTAAGTCCCAATAGGGTCTGTTTTGAAAAAGAAGTTATGGATCATTATCGTTTGGTTTTTGAAAAGGTAGAATTAACAGCCAAATGCTCCACTGAGGCTCAAAAGTCAATGGTCTAATAGAATAAAAAAAACCATCAATTACGATGGTTTTTTTTACTTTAATATGGAGTGGTTGTATTAAGCCAAACGTACTTGTGTAGCGCTTGGGCCTTTCTCACCTTGTTCTACGTCAAAGGTTACTTGATCGCCCTCTTTAATATCGTCTACAAGGTTTGTAGAATGTACGAAGACTTCTTCATCAGAATCTTTTACGTTTATAAAACCAAATCCTTTGGCGCTGTTGAAAAATTTTACGGTTCCTTCTTTCATATCGTTTGTTTTATTAAGGTTGAATAATTTATATATAAATTGTTTTATCATTAGTTCTTTTTTTTAATTTGAAATGGTAGTCATTGTTTTTATAGAAAGCTCACTGTTTTCTTTTTTCCCCAACATGCGAAGCATCTTTGTGTGATCCCAAATGGCATGTAAGAGGGATTTTTTAACATGATATGGCATACCGTACTCTTGCGCAGTCTCAGAAACAATCTTGGTTAGATTCTTATAATGAACATGACATACGTCCGGAAGTACATGGTGCTCTACTTGATAATTTAAGCCTCCTATAAACCAAAACAACAACTGGCTCTTTGGAGAGAAATTACAGGTAGTTGCAAATTGATGCGCATACCAATTATCATTCATCATCCCTTGCTCATCAGGAAGTGGAAACTCATTAACGGGCATAATATGTGCTACCTGAAAAATGATACTCACCATAAGTCCCGTAACAAAATGCATACTTAAAAAAGCCAATAGGATGGTCCACCATGCAAAAGGCAACACAATCATAGGAAGAATCAGCGCATAGGAATAATATAAAAGTTTCCAAGCAGTCATACTTATGAGCGTCTTTTTATATTCATTCTTCTTGTCCAACAATCCCATATCCCTATAACGTTTTAAGCGCACAAAGTCTTTTGTCGTTATCCATGAAATCGTTGATATCCCGTAGAAAAACCAGATATAGATGTGCTGAAACTGGTGTGCCTTATAATGTTTAGCGTGTGGAGAGAATCGAAGAAAAAAGGGCGCATTCAGATCATCATCTGCATGATCTATATTCGTATATGTATGATGCAAGACATTATGTTGTATTCTCCAAACAGCAGCATTTGCTCCAATAAGGTTAAAACTATATCCTAAAATTTTATTAATCTTTTTATTTTTAGAGTACGATCCATGAATGGCGTCGTGCATTACACTCATCCCTATTCCGGCCATTCCAAAACCACTAGTGATATATAATAAAAACAGCAACCCAACGGAGGTAACGACCCCTGATGCAAGCACTATTAATGGCACAAAAAACAAGGAGATCATAATGACCGTCTTTACCACCATAGTAGTGTTGGCATTTCGACTCTTATTATGGGTCTTGAAATAAGTATTTATCCTTTTTCTTAACGTTTTTGAAAAGTCAGGATGAATGTCTCTTGAAAATTTTGGATTATTGATGCTATTCCTTTTTAAATTTTTACTACTTCAAAAACAAATCATATCCATTAAATGATACTATTGTTTCTTCTTAACCTATCGAGGTCGTATTGAAGTCTTGTGACGTTTCAGACTGTTTACACTGAACTCTGTCTATTAAAAAAATGAAGAAAGCAAAGGATTGTTAAGATGGTAAGAAATTAAAAAAGAAGAGCTATCTATAAATTTAACTGTATAAAGGTAAATCAAATTAGTGTTGGTTGTTAAAAAAATGTATTATTCATTTGATAATCAATATCATACATAGATATTGGTATATACGCACGCCCCCTGTCATCTCACAGACAAAGAAGACAATTTGTCTTTTAAATAGGTCTGCTTTTATAGAAGATTTTAAACTATTGCCAGTCTATCAGTTAGCGCCAGCATCCACTGAACCACTAGCGCATTCATTGAGCTTTGGTCTCAACACTAAGCAACCCGTATACAAGCTCAGGATAGACATCGCGTCGTATTCCATGAATATCTAAAGGAAGTCAATTTACAGAACGGTCCATCGCTATCCATAGTAAAGCGACGGCTCCTACGGAACTTTCTAAACTAAAAGAGCAACCCATGTACGGTTGTTCTTTTAGTTTCAATTAAAGTTAGAAGAATCACAACTTAAAATCATCTTTTCTAAAGCCATTATCAAACTTGATTTGGCTAAACGTATAGACGCCCATAGGGTCATAACCTCCTTTATCATTAGGCATAAATCCCTTTCTCACTGTAGAAATTAAAACACCATCTACCTTTTCATAGGTTAGTGTCATTTTTAGAATAGGCTCATTGATACCCCAATCTGGTAAGGAAAAGTAGAACTGATCTATTAAATGTGTTTCAGAATTAAAAAATAAAATATATTCATCATTTTTCTCTTTCTTGGTCACATCAGCATTATATGTTAAACGTACTTTGTCATACTTGATATCCCCTATTTTTTCGGTACCCAAATAGATGTAATTAGTTCCTGGGTCTTTCAATTTGTACATCATTGTGAACCAATAAAAATTCACTTTACGTAGAAAAACCGTTCCCCCTATTGCTTTAGCGTCGGTGATCGTTTTCCCATCAAGTGTGATTGCTGGAGTACCATCTACTAAAGACTGTAAAGCAATCCCCTCTTGCCCTGGCATTACATTTAAGTCATGCTGCTCATAAGATGCCCACGAATGCTCTCCATCAAAAATATGACGTTCTGTAGAAATGTCTTTTCCTTTTTCAAAATTATCATAGACGTAATGAAATTGCACATCTTTTTTAACTGCCAACTGCTCATAACCGCCATTCACGGCGACCAAAGCATTTAGTAATTTTGCAGATTTTGCATCGGTATTTTGAGCATTCAATGTAGACAGACATACGAATGCTACAACAAAACTGCTAATTGATTTCATTTGTGTTCTCATGATAGGGTTGTTAAGTATACTTTACAAGTCGGGATAAAGTCAAGAACTTACAACATCCGTACTTTTAAATCCTTGCTAACAAACTACCCCCTTCACTCCTATCGCAGGGTTGCACAAGGCTTCGATACGCAACGTAAAGGCTTGGACACAGCATTTAGATGTATTAGGTGTACGCTTTCGCGAAAGCAGGAAGCGCTCCCATTTAGTTGTTAATAACTAGAAGAAGATTAGTTTCAGTGCAGGAAACGCACAAACACGCTCCAACTTAAAAACGTCTTGAAACGGTAGACGCTAATTATCTACCTGGCTTGGCATTTTTTTGCAAAAGAAGTCAATCGCACCATATCGACAAAACGTCCCATTTCGCCTCTCATGATACCAACAATGCTATGAGAAGCTATTAATACTGTTTTTACAGGCTTCTTTTCTTGTATGTACATCCTTTCGAGCATCCCCTTTGCTTTTTCCAATCCATGAGTTTCATACATTCCTAAAATCGCTACCGCATTTTCTTCATCGGTGATTTCTCTGTATTTGGGTGTATAACCCATTTGTTGGATCATCCTTTCTGCAACCATCCATGTGGACCATGGATTCTGCCCCGTAACTAGATTTTTATCGTAACTAACATTTTCTAAATACATGGCACCTTCCTTAAAGCGGGCACCTTGAGCCGTCATCTTATCTTGCAGCATAAAAGGAAATATAGATGCGGCATCCGATATCAAAAGTAGTTCTTCATTATTGGTAAAGCCACTTACGGCTTTGTTTTCTAAAAGTAGACCACCATCTGTTAACTGTACGTTGATCAACGCTGCTGGTCCATGACATACCGCCCCTACCACTTTACCAGACTCATAGTAATCGCGTACGATCCTTTGAATATCCTTATTTTCAGGAAAGTCGAACATCGCTCCTTTTCCACCTGCAAAAAAAACGGCTTCATACTCCTCAGCAATAACTTCTGCTATCGGAATGGTATGGCATGTTTTGTATTGCGCCTCCGTATCGTTCATAAAAGCATAATCAAAAGGGCCCATATCATCATCATCGACCACTACCGTTGGCTTTCCTCCTAACGGACTAGCGATATCCACCTCAAAACCATTAGCTTTAAAGACATAGTAGGCACGCGAAAGCTCTGTCAGTTCATAGCCTGTACTTTTCCCACTAGTTCCTATACTATCCGTACTGGTGACAACAGCCAAAATTTTTCCTCTTGAGGGAACTCTATTTTCAGTTACATACGCGAGATCTTTAACCGAAGTAGTTTCTAACCCTTGCTCCAGTGGTGGGATCAGACTTATAAACCAAATTCCAAAAATAACCAGGATAACTATTAAACTAGCAAAGACAACGATGGTCCACTTTAGGACGCGATATTTTTTAAACATAAGATTTCATTTTTAACATTGGGCTAAATACGTGAAAGCGATCCGCAAAAGCTGTTGAAATGATAAATCCGTTAGAGTAATAGACAATTAGGTAGTGTACATGGCCTTAAAAAATCTACGATTCAAAGGTACTTCTATACTGTGAAGGTGTCGTTTTTGCAAATTTCTTAAAAGCAGCATTGAAAGAAGATAGGCTACTAAAACCCGTATCGTAGGCAATAGATGCGATGGTATATTTTGAAGCGGTAGCAACGCTAAGAAGTTCTTTTGCCTTTTGAATGCGATAATAATTAATAAGATTATTAAAATTCATTTGAGCGTAAGTATTGATACTTGCTGAAATGATATGCTTGCTATAACCGGTTAATTCTCCAAGTGTCTGCAAAGATATCTCTGGAGACATAAACCTATCGTCTTTTTCCAATACAACTACGATTTCTTGATATATATGAGTACTCTTCGTATCAACTTCAAAAGAGGTTGCGCTAAATGTATGAGCTTTTAAGGTATACGCTATGAAAGTAAGTGCATAAATAAGCAATGAATAGATCAGAGGTCCAAGTATATAAGGAACTTGGTCGTCAAATATGTTTAGCACATACGAAAACCATATAAAACAGACCCCTATTAGTACATACTGTAACCACTTTAGTATGTTTTCCTGAGCTTTTGTTTTTTGAATATCTAATAAGGAACGACGGAATACATAAAGATATCCTGCTGCAATACAGATGTAGAAGGCCAAATGAAGATATATCCCAATAAGGAAGATCGCTGCCCAATATGTACCATTTTCTACAAGCCATTGTTCAGTAATAAATGGACTAATCGTCAGGGCACATAGGAAAGGAATAAGTTGTATGTACTCAAACGTGCGTAATTTAAAACTTGGGCGAGTCAATGATCTGAAATACCAATGGAGTACTGGTCCAATGAGCAGTAACATAGATAGTCCTAGGAAAATAAATAAAAACTCAAGATCGCTATTAAATTGAAGTACAACAGACTTACCAACTCTGATGGCCATTAAGAACAATAAAAGGGCCAAAAACACATCTGAATTCGTCCGCCTCTTTTTTATAAATCGAAAGTAAACGGAGACAATTAAACCGTGAATAAGTCCAGCGCCACAGATTATTATGAGAAGTATGTTTACACTTTGCAAGAGTTTATCGAGATTGGTTACAAAAACTAGACGACTTTTGACAAGAGTTGTTACCCTTGTATGTATCTAATATCTCCTAAAAAAACTGTCTTAAGAATATATGTCGCAATAATTTAATCACAATAATGGTATCCATCGCCATTTTACAAAACATACTTTTCAAAGATGTCCTTCAATTCTCTTTCTGGGTCGTGGGATAAGCCAGGATGAGTTTTTGAACTCTGAATTATAGTGCTTCTACAAGCTGTTAGCCATCGAAATCTATCAGACAATTCCAGTTTCCCGATAGGTCCTCCAGATGATGTCCCCTCGCAAATTAATTCCCAAGCATTTAAATAGTCATTTAAAAGATCCAGTTCTATTTCGAGTGAAAAGGCCTTTAATATGTCTTGATTAATTTGATATTTTATTCCAAGGAATTTTTTTCGTTTAGAAAAAAGGATGACCCCGACATTAAAGAATTCTTCACGCTCCACTTTTGGAACTACTCTAATTATGGCATACTCAAATGTACATCTATCTTGCATCGACAGCTTCTTTAACTAATAGATCAATCATAGAGCATTTTGCACTTATAAATTTAATATATGCAGCTCTCATCTCTTGAGGACTTAAGGAGTCGGATTCACTTAACAACCAGTCCTCGGGTATTTTTGAAATGATTTCAATAATTTTTTCTCGGTTTAGTAAATGCATGATTTCCGCTGCAGCTTCCTTCAATTGGGTTGCGTGTGGCAAAAGCACATGGTCTTTAATAAGAGGAAAGGTTCTAGGAAGATGATTTTTCCAAGTTGTCCAATTATGGTGGAAGTAAAAACTCGCTCCATTATCTATCACCCACAATTCATTGTTCCATTTTAACAAATTTGTGTTTTTAGCTGTTCGGTCAATGTTACTAATAAGGCTGTCTAACAGGACTACTTTTGATGCGGTCATCGCATCTACACGTGAAACTAATGGATCAAAAGTTATGGCGCCAGATAAAAAATGCAATCCAAGGTTCAAACCCACACTAAATTTAAGCAAGTCTTGAATTTCTTCATCGGGCTCTGTCTTGCTAAAGGAATCATCTAGATTCATAAATACCAATTCAGGAACATTTAAATCCATGGCTCTCGCAAGCTCTCCACCAATAAATTCAGCGATTAATGCTTTTTTTCCTTGTCCCGCCCCTCTAAATTTTAGCACGTATAAAAACTCATCACCCCCTTTAACTATAGCAGGAAGTGAACCTCCTTCTCTTAAAGGATGCACATATTGAACAACATCTACTGTTCTAATATCAATTGTATTCATAAATATTAAAAATCGAATTTGTGAACCTATATAATCAGCGTTGCATAGTACTACAATCAACCTAACCTTTGACCTATCATTAACAACTACTGTCTCACGACTAAAATAGCAAAATGAAGACACACCTTACGAGAATTTGTAGGATTTTCTGAGAGTAATGTTTTATTTCTGATACGCGCCAGAAGAATAGGTAAGTTCATAACTATGCGTATAAATTTCGAATACAATTCCGAAAGGATCTTGAACATAAACCATTTTATAGGGTTTTTCATTCGGATAATATTCACGTATGGGCATTCGTTGCTTCCCTCCGTGTTCCACAATTTTTTTTACTAAATTTTCAATATCTGGATCTTGCACGCAAAAATGAAATAATCCCGTATTAAAGGGGTTAAACTCCTGTGCTTCTTTAACCCCGTGTGGAAAAGAAAATAATTCAATGCCTATTCCATCAGAGGTTGACATATGGGCGATTTCAAATTCTTCCCAATCTTCACCAAAAACATCGATACACATTTGACCTATCTGGAATGGTTAACTTTTCGAATTCATCGGCTGGGTTATAATTGAGGAAATAAGTGTTCCAAGGTTTTAAAACTCCTTCAGTTTCTTTTTTGATAAATTTTGAAATATTTTCATCGGTAGCCCCTAATGATTTTAAAATGGGAGTTAAATAAGTTGCATTATGGTCGGCTAGCTCTTTTCTTTTTTGTGAGACCTCGTTGTTAGACGTCGCTATTGCAATTGATTTTCTTACATTTTGTTCAAAAACAATTTCATCAGGAACAGGAAAAGGTCTCAATGATTTAGACTGCATAACTGATATTTCACTTCCTGAAACCCCAGTTCCAGCTAAAGTTACAATAAAAGAAATATCATCACTCTGATTGGCGGCTAATGGCGCAATAATACCACCTTCGCTGTGTCCTATTAGCCCAATGTGGTTTCTATCGATATCCTCTCTTGATTTTAAATAACGGACGGCACTTAATACATCTTGTGCGAAATCGGCAGTTGTGGCAGTATTAAAATCACCTGTAGATTCTCCAAAGCCTCGATCATCATAACGTAATACGGCTATATTGTTTCGAGTAAGGTAATCTGAAAGCACCAAAAAAGGCCTATGGGTCATCGCACTTCCATCTCTGTCTTGTCGGCCACTTCCGCTTATCAAAACAACCACAGGATACGTTCCTTTTTGTGATGGACGTGTAAAAGTGCCAGCAATTGAAATGTCGGCTTCAGGGTTATTGAAAGTTACTTTTTCAACATAATATGGGTACGGCTTAATAGGCTCCTGAGGTCTATGTAATTTTTCTATTTTAGGGTTTCCTTTTTTCAAATTCAAAACAAGTTTAACGCCTCCTTCGGTATAGTTTCCTTCAATTAAACGCTTCGTTTTATTCCAAACACCTAGATATTTCATGCCCAAATCAGAGTCATCAACAGTTAAGTTTCCTTCAATAAAAAAGGTGGACCTAGGTTTGATCCCAGATACGTTAAACTTAGGAATGGCCATTGTTGTATTGTAGGTGGCGTCAGTTTTTTCAAAGAGAAAAACAAAGGTAATTTCTTTGTTAGCTGGAGTTTTTGTAACACCATGCCATACGCCTTCAAGGTCTTGTGAAAATGCACTCGTTATTACTAAGGTTAAAACAAGAATTGTAGTTATTACTGTTTTCATATTCATTGAAATTTAGTTGTAAACGTCCGAGCCAAATTCTATCTGGCTGTCCTATATTAAAGAAATAAGTAGTTAGTGTTGTAGAAATTAATTGATTCCTTTTGGCATGACTTAAAGCATTTTTCCTATAGCTTTAACTTCTGCATCCTTCTGACGGCCCATAAGTGAACCGATTACCACACCTCCAATTAAACCTAAAGCAATACCTAAAGAGCTTCCTAGGTTTGATAGAATAGCAACTCCAAATAGTAAGCCGAACGGTAATCCTTTGGCGCTATATAAATTAGTATAATGCCCTTTGGGGGTTAATGAGAATGTATCCTTTAAATGTGCTTCAAATGTAGTAAGTGCTTTCTTAAAATATTTTCTTTTGTTCTCAGGGTTTGATTTTAAATCTAAATTCTCAAGTGCTGTTTCTATAGTTTGAATTTCCTCTTTTGAAAACGTTCTAAGTTTCAATTGGGATAGATTATAAAGGAATTGATCATACACCTTTAGGTCAAGCTTCTTAGTGGTTTGATTTATTAAGCCTTCAAAAAAGTTATATGCTTCATGCAATGTCATAATGTTTAGTGTTTTCTTGGTTAGTGGCTAGAAACAATAAATATTACATGCAACATCAAATAAACATTAGGAGCTCGCTTAAAAGATGTCAGAGATCCTTGGTCGTGAATGAAGACCACTTAACTCCTTAAGCTCTCAATATCAGTCATTAAGTCCTCTAGTTTCCTAAACATTCGACCATACACTATGTTTAAATCCCATTGATAGATTCTTCCACCAAAAAAGAACAATAAACCTACAATTACTGCGATTACAATAATGGCAATTAGTGGGATTCCATATATCAACTGAATGTCTGGAAAACCCATTAAAACCTCATTGACAAGTCTTTTCCCTAAAATAACACCCTCGGCATCCTTAAACCATAGGCCTATAATAATTGATAAGAACACAATTGGGTACAAAAATGTTGAGATTCTCTTATTGATAGCTACCTGCTTTTTGACCCATTGGTTAAATGACTTTAGATATTGATAGCTACTTACACCTTTATCAATTTTATCTAAACCATTCAATAACCTCTTATTAATAATAACAAGCACATTTAAGACCACAAAAAATATAATCCCTGTTAGGGCTATTCCTACAAAAAATGTAACAATTAAAAAAACAAATGAGAATGCTACAATGGCAATCAAATTTATTCTGAACATCCTTTTAAATTTATCGATGATATGAATCGATTTTTGGTTGTACAGGTTATTAATCTTGGGCGCGACCAATGCGTCACTTTTAAGAAAACCTTCTTTCCATATGTTTTCAATAGATCTTTCCATCCAATATATTTTTTAATCTAGTTTTAATTCTTTGAACGCGAACACCGATATTGTTAGGGTTTGTTCCTATAACATCTGCTATTTCCTTGTACGGTTTTTCTTCTAAATAGAACATGATAATAGCTCTATCAATTTCGGATAGTTTTCTAATCGCATCATATAATAGGTTTAGAGATTCGTCTGAAAAGGCATAATTATCTTCAGTTTCTTCAGCCGTAATAGCATCAGATACAAAATACTGACGATTGTTATTCTTTTTCTTGAGTAAGGTCAAGCATACATTTAATGAAATTCGGTATACCCAAGTACTCCATTGCGATTCCTCGCGAAAGTTCTCTTTACTCCTCCAAATTTGCAAACACACTTCCTGAAAATAATCTTCAAAATCCTCTTGTGAGTTGGTATATGCCCTACACAATTTGATGATTATTCCCGAAAAGGGTAGAATAGATGTTTTATAAAAGTCGCTACTCAATACTGCTTTTTTTTAGTTAGTGGCTATACTTTTGAATTATTACATAGGTTAAAATATTTATTAAAAAAGATTAGCTCAAGAGGTATAAGAATCACAATGCTGTAGTACTTGTTAAACGAGTCATACTTTTATGATAGGGTTCTAGATATATATTTATCGCTTTTCGGAAGGAGTTGAGAACAATATCCCCCTCATGATCGTAAACATTGTACTGAGCTAAGTGCGTATTCTAAACTACAAAGGCAGCATGTCCAAGTAACTAATGACTAGTCACGCTTATAGCTGAGATATTTACCTACAACAACAGCTGTGATGATAACGACATAGAATTGGCCAAGTAAACCAAGAAGCATTGTTGCTTTTTGTCCAATTGATGTGACTGGAATAATTTCACCATAGCCAATGGTCATTAAGGTAATGAAGCTATAATATAATAGACTGTCGAATTTTTCTTCAACACTAATCAGATCAACAAACAGTTCACTTTGAAAGGTTCCGGGGGTAACAATTTCAACAGCCAAAAAAATAAAGAAACCTACGAGTCCTAATGATAAATACCCCGAAATGACACCAATAAATAAATTTCTGCTTATTTCAGTAATATGCCAAATTTGATGAATAATTTCAAAAGTGAGTACGATATAAAAAATAAAATAAAACGCAAACCGAAGCAAATTAAGAGTGTCACTTTCCTTTTCCAAGAACGTAAAGCCAGAAAGAATAGCTACAAATAAAAATAATGTAGTAATAAATAATTTTAGCTTTTTATTGGAAATTAGGTAAATCCCTGTTGCAATATTCAGTAATAACCCTATTGGAAATAAATACGTTAGAAAAAACGACTCATTAAAAATCAATGATCCGAAAAGGATAAAAACCAATGTGATTAAAAAGGATTCGAATTTATACTTCTTAAATATTTTTTTATTGTTAAACATACCTTGTGCTCATGGTTAATCTTCAAGTAAAGATTCGTCAAACTCATAATCTTTATAACTTAGCCTATACAAAACACTGTAAAAAGCTGGAATAAAAAATAACGTAATGACTGTACCAAACAATAAACCAATCATAATGGATACAGCCATCCCTTCCCACATTTCTCCTCCAGTTAAATATAAAGGAATTAGACCTAACACCGTTGTAAATGTGGCTAGTAATATAGGTCTAAAGCGCTGTAGGCAAGCCGTTATTACTGAATCTTCTTCTTTTCTTTTTAATACATTTTGTTCAATTTCCATTCTATCAATCAATACAATTGCATTATTAATAATGATACCTGCTAAGGCTATAACTCCTAAAAAAGGCATAAAACCAAAAGGTTGCTGAAATAACAACAAACCAACGACAACGCCTATGATCGCCAAGGGAATCGTACAGTACACCATGATCATTTTTCTAAAAGAATTAAATTGGACCACTAGTAATAACATGATAATAAAACCACATAAGGGCAAATATTTAATCACAGCACCCATGTTTTCAGCCGTATTCTCAGCATCTCCTCCATATTTGTAACGATAACCTGAGGTCCAACTTGCACTTTGTTCATTTAGCCAAGGTGTCAATTCTGCGGTTATTACAGAGGCATTTCCACCTTCACGCAACTCACTAGAAATAGTAATTGTCCGATTAATATCCAATCGTTTAATTTTTGCATATTGCCAAACAGGTTTAATAGTCGCTACTTGTACTAAAGGAACAATTTTCCCCGAACTTTGTGAAAATATATTCAACGTTTCAATGGACTCTAAGGTTTGTTCTTGGCTTTTATCGCTTCGCATCACTATCGGTATCGACTTATCACCTTCTCTGTATTCACCCGTTGTAAATCCATCCAATACCGTTTGCAAAGAGGTGGCAATATCCTGACTAGAAACACCTGCCGTTTGAGCTCTATTTTGATTAATATCAATAATAAATTTTTTGGTTTTTGGCCCCCAATCATCTTTTATATTCTTGGTGCCGGTAATAGCACTAAGCTTTAATTTAATTTGTTCTGCAATTTCAGATAGCTTGTCTGGACTATCTCCAGAAACTTTAATTTCAATGGGAGTGCCACCACCACCTGATGCCAAAGCACCTATCTTGATATCCGCGTTCGGAAAACTATCAAAACAAAAAGCATCCAGCTTGTTAATCATTTCTTGATTAGCTGTGAAATTTGAAGTGTTGACTAAAATATGTGCATAACTAGAGTTGCCCTCGTCTGGCTGATATCCTTGATCATAAGACTCTGGTCCTTCCCCAATATAAGATGACCAATCTGAAATACCTACTGTTCGCGTTTCAGACGTTTTTAAAGCATCAGAAATAAAATCTTCAATCTCAGCTACGACTTCTGTAGTTCTCTCAATTTTTGTTCCTAATGGTAAATTAATATCTACAGTAATCATATTTCGATCACTATCCGGAAAAAACAAAAACTCAATTTTTGTAAAACCATATAACGCTACCATAAACATGGCAACTATTAGAAGCATGGTCTTTGCTTTGTGGCGTAGTGCTAGTAAAATGAAATTTTTATAATAGCCCTTCAACCATTCAATAGCCTTATCTATAAGACTAATTTTAGCGTCTTTCGGTTTGGCCCTCATAAAGAGATAAGACAAGAGCGTAATTATAGTCAACGATATCACCCAAGAAGACACGAGTGCAATACTTATCACAAGAAAAATAGGCCCTACAACGTCTCCCATAGCAGATTCTGCCAAATAAAAAGACATGAAGGCAACCGCCGTTGTTAATGTTGAAATCAAAAGAGGTGTAAAAAGCTCTGAGCAGGCCTGAATGGCCGCTTCTTTCCTATCAATACCTTCCTCTAGTTTTACGACGATGGTTTCGGCAACCACAATTCCATTATCAACCATCATTCCTAATGCCATAATTAAGGCTGCCAATGTCACTTGATTAATCCCAATATTCATAAGCCCCATAACCATAAATGTGGTTACAATAACTATAGGAATTAAACTAGTTATAATTAATCCGGTTCGGAAGCCTAAAAAGAATAGCATTACGACCAATACAATAATTACAGCCTGCATAAGATTGACCATGAAAGCGCTTACCTTTTCATCTATATAAGTATCCATTGATGATAAGGAATGAATCTCTAAGCCAACAGGCAATAATGCTTCCCATTTTTGTTTTATAACCTTTACTTCTTGCCCTAACGCAATAATATTTGCATTATCCTTTAATGATATGTGTAAACTGATGGCGTCCTTACCGTTAACGCTTACTTTTTGTGTCGCCGGAGAAATGTATCCTTTTTTTACGCTGGTAATATCCTTTAAATAAACAAGTTGACTCCCATCTCCAACCGGAATAAGCATGTCGCTAATATCTGAAAGTGTATCAAAATTTCCTGTTGGCTCCAAAACAATACGTTCGTCCTCAACATTAATCTGTCCACCAGAACTCAATATATTCTGCGCCGAAATAATGCCACTTAATTTTTGTGCAGAAAGCCCATACTCCTTTAACCGTGAGTCATCAAATTCAACAAAGACACGTTCATCTTGTTCCCCTCCTATTTCAACTTTAGCAGCATTGTCTAATTTGATTAGATCATCCTTAATATCATCTACATACTCCTTCATTTTGGCATATGTAAAACCGTCGCTTGTAATACCTAAAACAATACCAAAAACATCACCAATACCATCGTCATTTAAATTTGGATGCACGTTTGATGGTAAACCTTGAATCACATCTAATTTACGACGCAATCTATCCCAAACACTTTGTAACTCCTCCGGTGTAACCTCATCTTTAAGAGTAACACTTATTATAGATATACCTGTTCTAGAAGTACTCGTTACTTCTTTTAATTCTGGCAATTCTTGAACTACTTTTTCAATCTTATCGGTAACCAATTCCTCAACACGCTCTGGACCTGCTCCTGGGAATTGAGATACAATAGACGCCACCCTAATCGTCATTGGCGGCATACTATCTCTTGGTAACGATTGGTATAGAAACACACCCAATAGCATAATAGTCACCAGAGCCATATAAGTGATTCTGTTTTTTTCTATGGAGAACTTTGTAAGATTCATAGTTTGATGGTTGATAGTTTATAAGACAAAAAAGACGTGCCGCTCGAATGATATTGAACTACTGCAACTTCACTTCTTGTCCGTCAAGTAGGGTTTGTAATCCTGCAACGGCTATTTTTTGACCAGCGGATAAACCTTGTTTCACAGCAAAGCCTTCAGATGTTAATTTGCCAACCGTTATGGGTTGTTTTTTAACTATCGATTTGTTTTCGGATTCTTTAATTAAGAACACAAAATTTCCTTTTGCATCTTCACCTACAGATTTCGCAGGAACTACCAATGTTTTGGTTGTTGATTGCTTTTCACCAAATTCGAAAGTAACATTTGCAGCCATTCCCGATTTAATCTCCTTTGATGGATTTGTGATTTTTATACGCACGGGATATGTTGAAGTGTTTGGATCTATAGAAGGTGAAACTTCAGTTATTTGACCACTAAATGTTTTATCCTCAAGCGACGACATATTAATAGCTACGGTCATATCTTTCTTCACTTGATTTATTATATTTTCAGGGATACCCAATTCGATTTGCATATCTATTCCAGCATTTAAAATAGCAATATTTTGACCTGTGGTTACGTTTTCGTCAACCTCAGCATTAACAGCTGCAATTACTCCATTTTCCGGAGCGTATATATACCCGTATCTTATTTGTTCTTGTTGAATAGCAACACTTCGAGTGGCCGATTCGTAGCTGTCAACAGCTGTCCTATACTGATTCTTCGCACCTTCATAATCACTTAATGATGTACTTCCTTTTTCATAAAGTGATCGTATACGATTTAGACTCAGTTTTGAAGTGTTCATTTGGGATTTAGCACTATTTAATGAAGACCGAGAGTTTTCATAATTGAGGCGAGATTGTACATTATCAAGCTTTGCCAATAGTTCCCCTTTTTTCACGATCTGGCCAATTCTTAAATTAAACTCGGTAATAATACCATTATTCCTGAAGCTTAAATTTATAACCTTCTCTGTATTCGCAGTTCCATTGAAGGTGCGCGTAGATTCGCCTCCTAAAAAGCCAACTTCTTGATATGATACCGGACGTACAGGTGTATTTTCTTCTTTCTTTTCTTCTCGACAAGAGATACAGAAAATGGTAACTACAAGTAGTCCAAACGTTAATGTTGTATTTTTCATTTTAAACATGGTTATGTTAGTTCCTATTTTGCAAGTACTCCTTAAAAGCTTCTATAAAATCTCGATTTTCTTCTGGTGTGTGTAACAGAAAATAATAGCTCATATAACGTTCTAACTGAATTGAGCTCAATAGATAATTATATACTGCAGTTATTTGAGCTTGCTGAGCAGATAAATAATTGTTTTGCGCATCTAATAGCTGAACAATATTGACGGCTCCATTAGAGTAGGAAACTTGTGTAAGTTCTAAACTTTCTTTAGCTGCCGCTTCAGATAATTTTGAAATTTCAATATTTGCAATCTGATTAATTAAATCTAATACTGCCGAATTAACATTGGCATCTATGCCCAATGCTACATTGTCTTTATTAATACTCAGTTGATCTTGTTGTATCGTAGCTATTTGTCTATTAATATTGGTTTGCGTTCTATTAAAAACTGGAATAGATAGGTTTACACCAATATTATAATAACGATCTACAAGCGAAAACCCTGCAGGTGCAGTACTTCCGGCTCCCGATCTATTAAAAGTATTATTGTATTGACCCTGCAAAGCCAAAGTTGGCAAAAATCGACCAGATCCGTTAAGTCTTATTTTACGTTTGGTGGCGTTTAAATTATAATCTAATGTTTTAATCTCTGGAGCATTTTCTTTGGCAATCTTCACCAAATATGCAACGAAAGGCTTACGTAGTTTTGGATTGTCAATAAGATCACGTAACTCTTGATAGTTATAATTTTTTAAGATTCCTTCTCCTAATTCGGCTTCGTCTACATCAATTTCATAAGAAATAGGATTGTTTAACAATTGATTTAAAACAATATAGGTTTGCTCTAGTTGATTTGATGCCTCAACGAGTTCTTGAGTATTTTGTGCTGCCTCACTTCTGAATCTTAAGACATCAGATTTTCCTGACAAACCAGCTTCAAAATTTTGCTCCGCAATTTGTAAATTCTTCTTTGTTAGATTCAAGTTTTGATTGCGAATCTGCAAATTCGCTTTTAAAATCAGGGCATTGAAGTAAACATTGGATGCATCAAATACAGCATTCAATTCATCTGTGTTATAGACCTCTTGTTGTGCTTTCAATAATTCCTTTTGGATAGAAATATTAGCGTTTGCTGCTTCAGAAAACAAGTTTTGTTCTAAGGTAATATTAGCAGAGGTTGAAAATTCGGGATTTTGTCCGTTAGATATTTCGGCGAGATTAGGATCAACATAAGCTGCCGTTGCATTCGCTGTGACACTTGGGTAATAATTACTTTTAGAAGTTTTTACATCCTGTTCACTTAATGCAGTATCTTTCCTGCTCGACTGTAAGTTTAAGTTTTCACCTATTACAGTTTTCATTACATCTAAAAGGTTATATTTTTTCTCAGAAAGTACATTTACAAAATCACCAATAAAATTAGTGCTACCAATTAAGCTATACTTTATTGGCATTCCAACGCTTTCGGCAGTATTGAAATTTACGGTAAGCTTATCCTTATAATCAATAAAAACTGGTAATTCTGAAAGATTTTGTCCATTGACATAGGATTCCACACTTAGTGCAATACGCCTAAAAAACTGATTGATATTATCACTAGATTGATTTGTAGCCATTAAGCCACTTTCAACATCATTTATGCTAGTGCTTGTGAAAGATGGGATCTTATCTTCTATAAGTTTTGTGGAAATTTTTGAAATGTCAGTTTTGCTAAGAAAAAACCCACTTGCCAAATAAAACGCATCAATATCTTGACCAATAGCACTAATAATATTATCTGCTGATACATACGGAATTATTTTGTAATCAATTCCTAAAGCTTTAGACTCTTTATCAAATATTTCTTTAAAAGGTAAAACGTTTACCAAAGCTTCTTCTATTGCAATTCCAACGGTACTAAAGTTAGTAAGCTCTTTAAATATGCTTAAGTCCTTTTTAAAAGATTGCGATACTAATAAATAAGTGAAGTTAGAATTACCTGACACTAACACTTCCTCTTCAACAGAGTCAAAGTCCATATTCATCACGCCAAATAAAATAGTAGGTTTCTTATGAACACTTATGTTAGAAATAAGCTGATTGTTTATGGTTCCAAAAGCGATTATAATATCTACACTACTATTTAAAAGGGTGTTATAGTCTGCTTTCGCTTTTTCTGGATTAAAATTGTTAACTAGCGTATTCTCCTCAGAAAAACTAATAATTGCATCTTCACCAACCACAGCTTTTATTTCATTTCGCAATGAAGCCAACATAGGGTTAATTTCTTCTGTCTTGAAATCAAGTAAGAATCCAATATTGTATATTTCTTTAGTTTGAGAAAACGCTGAAACGGTAACAAATAATAATAATAATGCTAGAATGTGTTTTTTCATTTATGGCTAGTTTTTTATTCGATCTTAACCTACTCTAAAGAAACGAACACTAAATTACTTGTACAAGAACAAAACCTATAACTTTTTAATATAGTTTCATTAAGAAATATAAGTTCAATAAATGGATACTAAATAACTATGCTATAATCCAATAGATTGCAATAATGCAAATACATTTTTCAAACAAATTTATCATTTAGTTTTAGTTTTAGTTGCAATCATTGATTAAAAGAATACTACTACTTTAGACAATTTATTCAGCTTGAATGAATATGACTAATGGTCTCCGTCTAGAATATGAATCTCTACGGAGTACTTATGAGCATCATAGGCTTACAATGGAACTATGGTTTTTTGATTGGGTTCCAAGTGTATTTCATTTCCCATCACTAAAATGGGTAGTTTTATAATTGTTTCAGCAATCCATTCGAAGACTATTTCTTCATGGAATACGGATACTTTCAAGTCCGTTCCCTGCCATTTGATTTTAAAATGAATTGCCGTCCATTCTTGAGGAAGCCAGGGTTTAAAAGTCAACTGTCCATTTTTCACCCGCATACCACCGAAACCATTGACCAATGCCTGCCAAGTACCACCGGCCGAGGCAATGTGCATACCATCTCCTGTGTTCCCTTGATTATCTACCAAATCAACATAGGCTGATCGTTCGAAATATTGCAAGGCTTTTTCATGATTATTGGTCTCGATACCCATAATTGTATGCACACTAGGGCTCAGCGAAGACTTGTGCATCGTACGCGCCTCGTAGTATTCGTAGTTTATCTTTTTAACCGCTTCAGAGAAGGCGTCGGGAAGAATATACATCAACATGACCACATCCGGTTGTTTGATCAAGGTTGTCGTATCGCAATTATCGTGATTATAGCCCGACGGGTATACTGGCATATTGTTTTCATCCCATTGAGTGATGGGTAACTCTTCCAAATCGAAGTATCCCTCAAATTCCTCAATGAGTTTTTTTTCAGGTTCGTAGGGGATATAAATTTTTTCGGCAACAGCTTCCCATTCCTTGACTTCCTTCTCTTCTAAAACTAACTTCTTGAACAAGGCTTCCATTTTTTCAGGATGTTCTTTTTGCAGCTTGTGATAATACTCAATGGCTTTTCGCATGCTCCATTGGGTCGTCCAATTCGTATAGACGCTGTTATTTACTAAATGGTGAAATTCATCAGGCCCTTCAACATTGTTCAGTTCATATCGATCTTCTATTTTGTTGTATTCCAATCTACTTTTCCAAAAACGGGTGGTTTCAAATAATATTTCAGCGCCGTAATTCAAGACAAAATTGATATTGCCTGTAGCTTCGTGATAGGTAATCATGGCATAAACCACCATGGCTGTTATATGCAGTTCACGTTCCCCTGTCCAAATTCTAACCGTGCCATCGGCTGTCCATTCAGGTGTAACTTCATGACCCGTATCCGCAGATTCCCAGGGATATCTAATCCCATCAAAGTTTCCTTCTTTAGCATAATCACGTGCGCCTTCCTTTGTATGGTACCTGTACAATAGGAGTGCCTCAGCAGTCTCGGGTTGTGTAAAGGTGTAAAAAGGGAGGAGAAATATTTCAGTATCCCAAAAAATATGGCCTCGATAGCCCTCACCAGACAGGCTTTTGGCTCCCACATTGGCTTTTGGGTCAAATTCATTGGCCGTTATCAATAAGTGATAGATATTGAAACGAACAGCATTATTTAGTTTGGCATCACCATCAATAATCACATCGCAATCTTCCCATTTTTGTGCCCAAGCCCCGACATGCTCATCAAGTCTTTCTTGGAACCCTTTTGTCAAATTTGCTTTTAGCGTAATAAAACATGCTTTTTTTAGCTCAGGTTTATCAATATCACGACTCGTATAAATAGAGGTCAACTTTTGAAAGTGGACCGGCTCGCCCTTTTTAGCTTCGACCCTAGCCCGTTGCGTCGTTTTGTTATAATCTGCATGGGAATAAAGTGAATGAGGCACGGAAAGTTGTAAGGTAGAAGCATAACCGATGCTGTATGGACGCTCAAGTGTATCCATTTCCAGATAGGTGCTATCTTCTACATTTTCCGTAGACCTTGCTTTCAAATGTCTGCTTTTTGACCATTTCAACCATTTCATTTCGGCTGCGAAGGATGGTTTCTCCTTATAAGCAGGAGTTAAGTCTAGGTTAACCACATCTCCGTCAATTTCACTACATATTTCGATCAAACCATCATAATTCTCTGAGGTAATCGTGCCGTCAACCACAAACAAGTGCCGGTCAGAAAGACTGGCATAGCGTACACTTTCGTAGCGCGTAATATTACCTTCGGAATCTATAAATCGTGTAAGGCGGTATAAAAGGCCTTTTTTTATATCCAACTTTCTGCGATATTCGAGTAGTTCGCAATTATGAGCGCTCAGTTTTTTGCCATTCACCCAAATCGATAAGGCTGGCCAAGAAGGTGCGTTGACCATATCCACTACAAACGAATCGTAGTGGTCGAATAGCCCATTGATATAGGTCCCTGGCCATGCAGCTTCATGCCCCTCCTCCAAGGATCCTCGAGTGCCCAAATAACCATTGCCTACGGTAAAAATGGTTTCATAGAAATTAATTTTCTTTATGTCGAATTCATTTTCTTCTACCAACCATTCGGAATCACTCAATAGTGATTGATAATCATGGCTTTTTGGTCGGTTAGATACTTCCATAGTTTTCTATAATTATTTTATCGGTTTCTTCTTTTGACTTAAAAACATCGAAGGTGCGTCCTTGTGTGCGCAAAGCTCCTAATGCATTGGCATATTTGGTGGCCTTAATATAATTAGTCTTGTCTTCCAAGAGTCCATATCCTAAGCCCCCTGCAAAGGAGTCTCCGCAACCCGTCGTATCGATTACGTTATCTACCTTAACGGATTTGACTATTTCTTCATGTACCCGACCATCTTGCATAAAAAAGACCGCTCCACCTTCCGAATCAAGAGTTATGATAAGTGATTTTAAACCCATTTTCAGGCAATGCACTGCCAAAACAGGTAAATGATCTGTATTCAAGTCTTTAAAATGACCAAGATCCTCAGATTGATACTCTTTTTCGAACCAACAACATTTAGATTCTTCCAGGTTCATTTTCAAAACATCTATATACGGCAACCACTGATCACGTGAAATCCAGAATTTAATGAATCGATCTCCAGAGATAGTTACAGTGTTCGTAGGGCCATGCGCATCAAAAATAATGGTTCCTTTGCTATTCTCTTTAATGTACTTTAACGTTTGCAACGGCACCTCGTAATCTGTTATAGGTACACATACAAATGCATCACAATGTGTTAGTTCTTTAACATCATCGGGCACAATAGGGTTCATAAAACCAGTCTGTTTTTCCAATCTATTATTTTGGTCAACAAACTTCAAACTAATAACATCCCCTTGGTCTGCATCGGAATTAATGTAGGTGGTGTCAATGTTCGAATATACTTTCAACAAATCAATGATAGCCTTGTTGTCTTTTTTTCTCACATGAGAAACCAGGAATACCGTACCATCGTCTCCCAATAGTTTAGCCAGACCGATGGCAGTATGCATAGCACATCCATACTTTTCAATGACCTCTCCGTGATGTGTTGTGATATGATCCCTTGGAATGGGTCCTAGAACGGCGACATTATATTTTGGCATAGTAGGTAATTTAAATGGATGTATCGAAGGTTTTTATCACCACTAACAAAACGAAAGTCAAGTGATTAAGGAAAGATAGGAAAAATCCTTTTTATAAATCTCTGCGATACCCAGATCATTTTTTTAGTATCTCCGTTCTTCTACAAAAAAGGAATCTCAACGTAAAGTAATCCCTCCCTAAGTACAGAATATTGGTATTATGTAGATCATTACAGTTCAATAAGGGAAGTACCGTACTAGGTAGATTCCATTACATCGAACCTTAAATATAAACGTATTGCTTCTAGCGGTATTTAGAAAGCATTCGAAAGTTCACAATAAAAAAACACCTGCAAAGAACGTGGTACTCTCATCAAATTTAAACTTATCTTGACGCAGAAACATCAATCAATTGCAGCGCATGGATTCAAAGTATAAACACATTATTGAAGAAGCATATACGCTAGTACATTCTCTTCGAGATGAAGGTAAAGTAGCTACATATATACCCGAACTTTCACATGTGGATCCCGCTATGTTCGGAGTACACATGACCAGTGTAGATGGCACCCAATTTGGAAAGGGAAATCATTTGGTTAAATTTTCCATTCAGAGTATTGCTAAAGTGCTATCTCTCACTATGGCATACAATATCCTTGGAGAGAAAATATGGAAAAGAATTGATGTAGAGCCTTCAGGAACCAAGTTCGACTCTCTTTTGTTGCTGGAGACATATAACGGTATCCCTCGCAATCCATTTATAAATTCTGGTGCCATTGTGATTTGTGATATCCTTATCTCTCATTTAAAGGATGCACGTACAGAGTTCCTTGAGTTTGTAAGAGAAGTAAGTGACATACCGACCCTCACCTACTCTGATAAAATAGCCGACTCAGAAAAAGCACATGGCTACAGAAATACTGCCTTGTGTAATTTTATAAAATCATACGGCAATATTGAAAATGAACCCGCCGAAGTACTCGACTTTTATTTCGATATGTGCTCTCTTGAAATGAATTGCCTACAGCTCTCCAGTACATTTGCTTTTTTGGCTAATGGAGGCCGCAAACTAGGAGATGCAAAGAAAATTATATCAAAAAGTAAGTGTAAACGTATGAATGCGCTCATGCTCACTTGTGGATTTTATGATGAGTCTGGTGAGTTTGCGTTCAAAGTTGGCTTACCTGGAAAAAGTGGCGTCGGGGGCGGAATTGTTGCATTGTACCCAGGTAACTACGCCATTTCGGTGTGGAGTCCAAGACTAAACCTAAAAGGAAACTCTTTTAAAGGCATGAAATTTCTTGAGCAGGTAACAACACACTCAGAACTCAGTATATTCTAGTTGAGAAAGGTGTATTTAGTCAATTATTCCTCACTCTGAAGAAGATATTATATAAAATCATATCGGCATCCATATGTCAAATAAAGGGATTAGCAACGGCACTAACAATCAAGCCCAGGAACTGGACACACTCCTGCAGTAGGGATTTCACTATTTACAGGAGGTTCAGGATAGTATTGCATGGTTTGTTGCACTTTGACCGCACTTGCCTTTCCGGCAATTAATTTGACTAAATAGATTGCCTCATCTAAACCGGATGAAATTCCACCACCAGTAATTATATTGCCACAATGGACATAGCGTGGATGTCCTTCAACGACAGTCACGTCTGGATGATTTGCAAAGCAATTGACAAACTTCCAATGGGTTGTAATCTTATGTCCGTCTAATAAGCCTGTGTTGGCTAATAGCACAGCCCCTTCACAAACAGAACACACTAAAGTTGCTTTTGCTCCTGCCGCTTTTACATAGGCCGTAAAGGGAGCATTAGGGTCGTTAATAATCCTTTCCAATGCTTCAGGACTTCCTCCTGGAACCCAGATCAAATGGGGCTGCAATACTGTCACATCATCAAAAGTTGCTTCAATGACGATTTGTACACCATTATTTGTAGTAAACGTCTCTTTACCTCCACCCACATATACTATTTTCACATCCCTATGAAATGTTTTGTCAGTTGCAAGCCAACCGAATATTTCACGTGGTGCTGCAATATCCATTAAGTCGACACCATCATAAACAGGAATGACAATAAGAAAAGGTTCATAAGTAGATTTTTGATTCTTTGTTATAGAGGCCATAGCGTGTTATAATTATGTAACGATTAGTTTTAAAAGCGTAATAAAAGTCCAATTTGTGACTATTTGTTTCTAGTCGTTATCTTTAGTAAATCTTGATCCAAGAAACACTTTTCATTAACCAGCTAAAATCCCCAGATAATTGGGATCATGTACCTAAGATCTTTAAGGGTATAAGAATCGAAAAGGTGAGCACTAGAATGACAGCCAATACAACTTTCCGTTCCAAAAATATTGATGTCTTATTTTGAGTTTTCCATAAGTCCCGCGAACTGATTCCCTCCTTGAAAAAAGGTTTCCATAGAAATATTGGTTAGCAGCGCCAGATTAGGCTTCCCTCCTGATGTATTGACAACACTTTCAGGTATGCGATATTCTTTGGGTGTGCTGGTTTCAGGTGCAGCATCTTGATCCAATAGGCACTGTGTGTCAATTAGTTGACAGTACGATACACTGGCTTGTTGCTCAAAATAACCTTGCATCATCGTATTGATGTTCTTTACGCGTACTGGAATATCAACCATGCGTTTGACTTGTGTTTTCATTACTGCAGGATCCACATCGATGGGTATGTTCGGTGTAAATACTATGGGGGCTTCAATTGCTACACAGTTTGCTGTGTTCGTGTACTCACATGATAGACTCAACACAGTGATGCTTAGTATCAACTCGTTTAAAATAGTTCTTGCGCATACACTATCTGTTGCAATTTCATAATAATCAGATTTGAATAATTTAAAAGGCGCCTTATTCATAGATATAACCTATTCCAAAGGCTCAAAAAATGTCTGTAATATATTCTCGCCTTATAAGTTAAAATTATGAATTCGTTATCATATAGTTACACGTATAAACACGCGTTTTTACGAGACTACTCCTCTAATTATCAGCCACACCCTATACCATGTTGCTATTGTAAACACACAAAATCTAAATAGCTTACTATAGGGCACAAAAAAAAGCCATCACAAGTGATGGCTTTTTTATTAAACTTGAAAGTATATGTATTAGATAACTTTTACGTTCACTGCATTTAATCCTTTGTTTCCTTCTTGAAGATCGAATTCAACTTCATCGCCTTCACGAATTTCGTCTACTAATCCAGAGATGTGTACAAAGTGATCTTTACTAGCACCTTCTTCAGTGATAAATCCAAAACCTTTAGTTTCGTTGAAGAATTTTACTGTTCCTTTACTCATAATAATGTAATTAAATTTATAGTTTCTATTAAGCTGCAAAAATGCTACTTTTTTTTAACATTTCGTGATTTAATTAACTTATTTTCAATTTATTAATATCTAGTACTGCCTTTTATATCGGATTTTCCTCGTTCATCCCCCAGAGCGCCCTTTTAAACCCTCAATCGACAGAGGGTGAAAGCATTACATGCTTATTTTTTCTTTGCAAAATTATTTGGGGTGAGGCTCTGAAGTTTCCTGCTTGTAAAGCATAGAAGTAAACGCCACCACTTAAATGTTCTCCATTGAAAATCGATTCATAGGCTCCTGGATCTTGAAAACTGCTAATGATCGGAGAAACTTCTTGTCCATGAACATTATACACTTCGAAGCATACCTTCTCTATTTGCTTCAAATGATACCTGATAATAGTTGATATATGAAAGGAACTCTCTATCTCTGATGTTCGACACCTTTCGAAAGGAAAGTACCATAGCGAGTGAACTTATTGCCGCTATTTTGGGTGTACAGGAATAGTACGCTTTCGCGAAAGCGCGTACACACCCTATGTGCTGCTCTAAAAACCAGAGACGTTAGGTCTTATCTAGCAGCGCTTTATTATAAGATTTACCAATGGGGATTTTAATATCATTAATTAAAACAATTTGATTGCCGTCTATTAAGGACTAATCGATCAAAATGAATCATGTAGGATTTGTGAATACTTAAAAATTGAGCAGGATACTATTTCTTTTAATGAGCCTTTGGGAATCTTTAAACAAGATTAAACCACAGCACACGAAATGTAGATGAACATTATGCCTCATTTACTAATATGTATGTTGAGCACTTCGATACACCTAGTATAGTTTCTATCCAAGTGCAAAAGGATGATACACACATGCTTTTAGAGCATCCATGTAATAACCAGTCGCATAAGCGGTGATTTGAGAAGCCCGTAGCGCTTTACTCTTTTTTGACCTCCAACTTATACCCTACACCGTGAATATTTGTGATTTTTAAAGCATCGTCTTCTTGTAGTATCTTCCGTAGCTTCGAAATATAAGTATCTAAGCTTCTTCCTACGATCACTCCATTATCTTCCCATATCCGCTTTGTAAGCTCATCTCTAGTAATCAGCTGATTAGGTTGTGCAACCAGTATTGCTAGTAGTTCACATTCCTTTTTAGAAAGTCCAATTTCAATAGCCGCTTTGACCAATTTACTTTGCTCTTGATAAAAATGAAAACTTCCAATGATCGTATAGGCCGAAGCTGGAGATTCCTCTTCCTCCATCAAAACCACTTCAGTTTTTTTCTTTCGATACAACAACGCTATGAGTAGCCCTAAAAAAACTAAGATAGCTACATATAAAGGTACTTGTGTAGCAAAAATGGTAGCCTTCACGTGCATAAAACGCACTTCAATAGTGTAGCAATTGGGAGGTAAGGACCTTCCACTACAGGGTATAATATCCTTTTCGCTATCTTTTTGTATTTGATAACTATAAGCGACCTCCTCATCCAAGCATTGTTTCACTTCCACGCGATATTTATCCGGAAGCGCTGCCTTTAGGAAACTCTTTTTAATAATGGCGACAAGGTTTTCAGGACGGATGGAAAGTTCGCTCTCAAAGGAAAGTTCAAACTTTGACTTATCTAACGCAACAACGGGCAGTACTAAAGACTTTCCATCTTGATTAGACAGGAGTAATTGATTACCGACATTGCGCAAAGAAATTTTCACGATTTCAGAAAAGTCCTCTTTGTCCTCTATTGCTCGTGAACAGCCCCAAAAGATGAAAAATACAATAGCCAATAGGCCTAAAACGATAATTTTATTGCTCCTCATAACGACTGCAAATAACAGTCAAATTGCTGAGTATTACCATTGTTTGACACTTCTTTTACATTATTTTGACATTTGACAGCTCCTCATGATTTAATTTTACGGCAAAACCATTGTAAATGAAAATAAATAGCATCCTAAGCATTGTGGCATTCTGTCTTTCAATCGTCGTTCTGGGCCAAGAAAAAGAACGACCTAATATTATTGAATTGGATAGTACGTGGGGGAAAGAAAACTTCACCTTTCCTTTAGGCTTTGCAAGAGACATCGAATATCAAGGTTTTGAGGAAGCGCGATTTCCAAAAGGATGGAATGATACAGAAAGTCCTTATTTCTGGACCTACACATTTGCCTGGAATATTAACCATGACACGATGCTCACAGCACAAGAACTGGAAATCGATATGCAGTATTATTTTGATGGAGTGATGAGTATTGAAATTGAGCAAAAGTCCGATAGTACGATCGCAAATACATCTGCCCTATTTCTGAATAAAGAGGCAACTAAAAATCACTCTAAGTTAATCGGTAAGATTAAAACATGGGATCATTTTACGACCAAAAAGCCAATAACATTATATGTCGAAGCAGACCAGCACTATTGTAAAGAACAGAAAAAAGTGGTGCTCCTCTTTCGGTTTTCACCTAGGGAATTTAACCATGATATTTGGAATGCGATGAGCGCCATCACTTTGCACGAAAATTTTTGTTTGCACTAGCAGAAATTTTTTGAATAGGTGTCAACGTCATATACATGCTTGGCTTTCTCTTCATCAGAAAGCCAACTTGCCTCAAAGCTATTCTTTACCAATTGAATAATATCTTTTTGTGATAGCTCTAAAGCCAATGCAATACCAAGGTAATTGGCATTCAAATAACCTCCAAAATATGCGGGGTCATCAGAATTTACGGTAACCAATAATTTTTTATCAAGCATTTTCTTTACTGGGTGCTCAGAAAGAGCATGCACTACTTTGAGTTCTAAATTTGATAGCGGACACAAGGTTAAAGCCATTTGTTCACTGACCAATCTTTCTACCAGCGCAACGTCCTCTAGACAGCGGTTCCCATGATCAATCCGGTCTACTTTTAAAAGATTTAAGGCTTCCCAGATATAACTTGCTGGGCCTTCTTCTCCCGCATGAGCTACGACTAAAAAACCTTCTGCTCTTGCTTTGGCGAAAACGCACTCAAACTTCCTTGGCGGATTCCCGAGCTCAGACGAATCCAAACCAATACCGTGAATCCATTCTTTGTATGGCAACGCAGCGTCTAACGTTTCAAATGCCGAAGCTTCCTCTAAATGTCGCAAAAATGACAGGATTAATTTAAAACTGATACCAAATTGTTCTTTTCCATCAACCAATGCCCGATGAATTCCCTTAATGACGATATCAAAAGAAACTCCGCGGTCTGTATGTGTTTGAGGATCAAAAAATATCTCAGTATGCACTACATTTTCTTTGTGAATTTGGGTGAGATATGCCCAAGTCAGATCGTAAAAATCTATTTCCATAATCAAGACAGCAGCTCCTGCATAATACATATCCAAGAACTCTTGAAGATTATTAAAACGATAAGCAGCTTTCAGAGCTTCTACACTCTCATATGGAATGTGAATTGCATTGCGGTTTGCAATTTCAAACATGAGTTCAGGCTCAAAAGTACCTTCTATATGAAGATGTAACTCCGCTTTCGGTATTCCTTGAATGAACGAATGTATCGCAGAATCTTGAGTCATGGGTTGCTTATATTGGGCTATTCAAGGGTAGTGCCGACTTTTATCGCATCTTTTGCTTCTGTCCAAATGTACAGGAAGGTATTCTTAATCTTGCCAGCCCCAAGGAGCATCTGGCGTTTCGATAGGCTTTGTAAGATCCATAACGACTCTAAAAACGCGGTCGGTTCCTAAACGTCTCAAATTATATGTAAAACTGCCTTCTTCGATGGTAATCCACCAAACATTGGTCGCAGCAGCTGGAATCATTTTCTGAGTGTGTGCGTCTGCAGGAAAGAACTGAACATCAGCTTTTCCAGCATTACTGGCCGTACCTCCGTAAAAATTAACTTCATCCTCAGTGCCATCTTCATGTCTATGATCATGCTTTAAACTTATGCGATCATTTTCATACCTCAATATCCAAGTGCGCGATTTATCGTCCCCTACAAAAAATGGAATTTTAATTTCAGTATCACTACAAGCACGCAGATGCATAACCAGTTTCTTTCCTCCAAAGTCTTTATCTTCTTCTGGCAATGCCAAACTTCCTTCGTAAGCCTTTCCACAATGGGATTGTAAGGTGTTCCAAAAAGTTTTGGCAGGGCTTTCTTCTTGTGCAAAAGCAGCAAATGAAACCAAGATTAAAACGAGGAGAATCGGTAATTTAGTGCGCATAGATTATTATTTAATGTAGCAGAAAGGTACTACTTCTCTCCCACTTTGTGCGCGAGTAGCTTATCAATCAACTCTTCCTTAGTTAAGTGATGAAACACCGTATGTATCTTCTCTCTAAATTCTGGAGATACGTTATGATTGGGTTTGGTTTTAAATATTTTCTTTGCCCAGAGCACCGTATTATTTTCTTCTAAGGATTGTGCATCCGCTTTCGCGAAAGCAGAAAAAGAAATCCCTAACTCGTTCTCAAAATCTGCAATTTCGTGTGCTTCTTCTTTTTGTAAAATAGTCAAAGCATACCCAGGAACTCCAGCTCGAGCGGTACGACCGCTGCGGTGAACATAGACTTCATATACATCTGGCAAATGATAATTGACCACATATTGAATCTCTTTGACATCGATTCCACGTGCTGCAAGATCGGTAGCCACTAAAATATCAATGTGACCCTCGCGAAATTGCTCCATGATACGATCTCGGATGGGCTGCGATAAACTACCGTGCAGAGCTCCAGAAGAGAATTTATTGATCGCTAAATTCTTCGCCAACTTATTCACGGCTGCTTTGGTTTTACAAAAGATAATACCTCGTTGTCCTAAGCGGCTATTTAAGAAATGCATAAGTACAGCCAATTTCTCAATAGGTTCTACCACTACAAATTCATTGGTAATCCCCTGGTGCCCTACTGTTTCCATTTCGGAAGCAATTTCAATAGGATTCTTCGACATATAATTTTGTATCAATTGCTTGATCGTGCCGGGCATAGTAGCAGAAAACAAGAGTGTTCTGCGATTGTTTGGCATTTCTTTGACAATTTCATCGAGACCCTCTCCAAGATTACTCACCATTTCATCTGCCTCATCAAGTACGAGATAGCTCGCCTGCTTAATGTTAATCGCTTTTCTTTGGATCAAATCGATCAAACGTCCTGGCGTTGCCACAACAATTTGAGTAGGTTTTGTGAGTCGTTCGATTTGTGGTTTTATAGGGACCCCCCCGCAAATAACTGCGATAGTGACATCAGGCATTTGAGCAGCAAACGATTCCATATTCATATGAATCTGCTGACCTAGCTCACGTGTAGGGACTAAGATTACCGCTTGAATTGTAGGATTTGTTATATCGATAAGCTGCAATAATGGCAAGCCAAAAGCAATTGTTTTTCCAGAACCCGTTTTAGCGAGCGCGACAATATCTTTCTTAGCGTTCAGTATTTCCGGTATTGCTTTGTTCTGAATATCGGTGGGTTGTGTAATATCGAGTGCTTTCAATGCTTTTTGCAAAGGATCGATCAAGCCTAGATTAGAGAAAGGAGTTGCCATAAAAGGTGAATTAGTAGAGCGCGAAATTACGTCTTTAATTCTAGCCTTATGCTGAATTTAGGCACTAAAAAAGCCCATCATTGCTGATGGGCTTTTCCTAAACTTTGAAATCTATATTTAGAGAACTTTCACGTTCACTGCATTTAGTCCTTTGTTGCCTTCTTGAAGATCAAAAGATACTTCGTCGCCTTCGCGCACTTCATCGATTAATCCGGAAATATGAACAAAATGATCTTTGTCAACACCTTCTTCGGTGATAAATCCAAATCCTTTAGTTTCATTGAAGAATTTTACTTTTCCTGTACTCATTGTAATTGTATTAATAATTTATAATACTTCATACAAGGCAAAGATGATGCCAGAAATTAGTCAAACAGTTTTCTGCCTCTATTTTGTTACCTATCTTCGTATTAATGAGTGTCAGCCCAACAGCCATCTTATCTTCAATACGCCAACACCTCAATCATATTTCTGAGCTTACAGATAGCGATTGGGAGTTCTTTGCAGCCAAATTGAATCGACAGGATATTCCAAAGAAAACAAGCTTTTTAGAAAAAGGAGCTATAGAAAACCATATCTCCTTCATAGTGTCGGGAGTGGTTCGTTTATTTATTCCACACGAGGAACCCTCCAAAGAAATTACTTTTGGTTTTAGTTTTCAAGAACAATTTATAAGTGCATATGATTCGTTCTTAACGCAATCACCTTCTACCTATGCTTTAGAAACACTTACAGATACGACCTTAGTAAGTATTAGTTATGAAGATCTACAGGAGGTATATAGAACCACTTCGATTGGTAATCTCATAGGTAGACTCACTGCCGAACGTCTTTTTCTACTCAAATCCAAGAGAGAACAAACCTTACTCTTCTATACCGCAGAGGAGCGTTATTTAAACCTTTTTAAGGATCGACCAGAGGTGATCAAAGAGATTCCTTTGAAATATATCAGCTCCTACATTGGGGTTACTCCACAAGCCTTAAGCAGGATCCGTAAGCACATTAATTAACCTAGGTTCATTGTCTACCATAGCAACCCGAAGTAACTTTGTAAAAAAAGTTATGACGATACTCATTCTTGTTGTTGTCTTGTGGTATTCAGGCTTGTTTTTTCAATCCTTTTTCCTACATCGATACGCTGCTCATCAAACATTTACCATGTCGAAAACCATGGAGAAAATCACCTTTGTGATGACTTGGATCTGCCAAGGCCCTAGCTATCTAAGTGCCTATGGCTATGGCATTATGCATAGAATGCATCACGCATATACGGATACTGAAAAAGATCCTCATTCTCCTAAATACGATGGCAATCTCTTCTCTATGATGTGGAAGACCAAAAATATATATCAAGATATAAATAAGCAACGTATTACTATTGATCAAAAATTCACAAAAAATGTTCCTCAATGGGCATCTTTTGACCGCTTTGCTAGTTCGCGAGCTTCCCGCCTGGGTTGGATTGCGATGTATATTATCCTTTTCATTTTCCTTACGACAGCTTGGTGGCAATGGTTATTATTGCCCGTCGCATTTATGATGGCTCCTATTCATGGTGTTATTATTAATTGGTTTGGACATATTTATGGTTATGTAAATTTTAAGACAACAGACACTTCAAAAAATCTGTTTCGTTTTGACTTTTTGATGATGGGAGAAGGATATCATAACAATCATCATAAGTACAGTAGTCGCGCCAATTTTGGTGGAGTACATTGGTATGAAATTGACGTCACCTACCTCATTATCCGAGTACTTAACAGCCTTGGAGTAATACGATTGAAGCCTGTGGTTATTCCACAACGCGTCGGCAAATAAACTGTTTCGATTTCTATTTTAACGAGTATCCTAATTACCACCCTCCTCTCCATCTGCGATGACTTAGATGGAGTAAAGCATAATTAGGGATCCATCCTTGCAAAATATCGCGGCTTCCTTTATTGTAAACGGAAAGGATACACGGTAAAACATTAAGAAAAGAGTCTTAATTATTAGAATGGGAAATCATATAGCAGAGCTAAAACGAATTCCCTATTTTTGAAAACTATCAGTATTCAAAAATTTCCAAAGATCTATGCATTCCCTATTTGCCAAAGTTCAACATTATACTCCCGATTTACCAACACGTAAATATGGCCTTCTTGAATTCAAATGGTCTTTTTATTTCCTCTTGGATTTTACGTTTAATCTTTTAAACAAGAAGGATGCCAATGGAATGGTGCTTAAAAAGCAAGAAATTGATTCATTCTGGGGTCGCCGATTTAAAAAAATGCATGCTCAAACAGCGGCTAAAATCATAAAGACTAATCCTGCTTATGACACTCCTTTTTCTTTACCCACCATTGACGCCAAAGATTTTAATAAGGAGTTTTTTGATGCTTGGAAAAAGCATGTTGACCAGCCCATAGTTGTGAAAGGTTATCTCAAAGATGCTGAAATCATGAAGTATGCTGAGAAAGAAAATCTAATAAAAGCTAAAGGTGATCTCCCTGTTAAGCATTTAAGTACAAAAAATATTAGTGAAGACCTTAATAAGGTGGGGCAAAATATACAGTTGGATTCGACAACATTGAAAGAATATCTCACCTTACCAGAATACGAGCAGAGTTATCTCAACAATTTTTATGGTGTCTTAAATGATAGCGACTTTACAGAGAAATGCAAAGGAAAAGAGATTGATGAAATTCACGGAAAGACTAATATGATCACGCAATGGTTTATCGCTCGCTCCAAAAAAACAGGTTCTACACTGCATTGCGCAGGTGGCTATAATATGTTTTTGAACATCAAAGGGCAGAAAGAATGGTATTTCATCGACCCCAGTTATTCTACGATTATGCAACCCGCAATGAGTAAATATGCTCATTATACGGTTTCTGAATTATTTGAAACGCATGATGGAGATTTCTTTACTCAAATTCGTAATGAATATCCTGAATTGAAACATGTGCCCTTCCTGAGATATGAATTAGAAGAAGGTGATATGCTTATTAATCCATCGCATTGGTGGCATCGGGTTATGAACCTTACAGATTATACAGTAGGCTGCGCCACACGCTACAAGCTGTTGGAAAAAACGGGCGTTAACTTTACCTATATGGCCTGTATCATAATTGATGCTATAAAGCACCCTAAAAATTCTGTTTTATTTAAGGTCTATAAGATCAACAATAACGAGCAGAAGAAGAAAAAATTCATTGATGGTATCTTTTCTGCAAAAGAAAAATAGATTGTACCGCACGTGATATACTTTCCAGAAGTTACAATTTAGCTTTGATTTTATGAAGTGCGCTCCTATGTGCAGCAATAAGTTTCTCGAAAGCCTTACTCCATCTAAAGTTCTTATTGAATGATTTATTTCACTATGAATTGCTTCTCATAGATGTGCCCATCATCAGTAATTAATTTTATGAAATATATGCCTTCAGACAGATTTGTTACATCCATACGATATACATCCTTAGATCGATATACTTCTGTTCCTAGTGCAGTGAAAACTGAAACGGTAAAGTGATGTTCCAGTGTATCATCAAACGACCAGTTTACATTACTGGAAGCAGGATTAGAATACAATCGCAATACCTCCCTAGTAATGACATTAAGTCTAAGTTCCGTTTATGGTTCCTGTTCAATGAAAGCGCTTCGGATTTCATCTGAGTAACAAACACTTCGAGAATCTTGACCAAAACTGTTGGGCCTCAAGAAAGACAACAATATCATGATCGCATACATGTACGTTTTTTTCATTTTGACGTTTTTAAATGATGACATAGAGGCTTCCTATAGAAGCGCTTCTATATTTAATTCAACTAAGGTTTAGGGGTATGTTTTCCTGTTCTAGGTAATTATTTCCCAACGTCTTTTATATTCAAGATAAAAGAGTGTAGGAAATCTTGCAGTCTATTGCCATTATTAACCTAAGGCACAAAATTCTAACCATAGCACAAAATTTCAATAAAATAGCTCCTTCTCAATGGATGTAACTCTGCTATAACTGGACAAAAAGCGTGCGTGATCTCTCACTTTTTTTTGAATTCATCAAAATTAGCTCTTGAAAATTATCAATATCTCAAAAATAGAGATGATTATTTATCAGATTAGACTTCAGACTTCAGCTATCTATAAACAGCTGCTAGATATCTCAATTTTCCTTACATTTGCCTGGCCTTAAAACAGCATGTTTAGGGCGCTTACAATTAACTATAAAAGCAGAACTATGGCATTTGATATTGATATGATTAAAAAGGTGTATAGCCAAATGGCTGAACGTGTGGATGCAGCACGTAAAGTTGTAGGAAAACCGCTCACTCTTTCTGAGAAAATTTTATATAATCACCTTTGGGATGGGACACCTACCAAGGCCTTTACAAGAGGAAAGGATTATGTAGATTTTGCACCCGATCGTATCGCCTTGCAAGATGCTACGGCACAAATGGCTTTATTGCAGTTTATGCAAGCTGGAAAAGATAAAGTTGCTGTTCCTACCACGACACACTGTGATCACTTGATTCAAGCAAAAGAAGGTGCAGGTACTGATTTAAAACATGCAAATGACGTAAGTAGCGAAGTATTTAACTTCCTAGAATCAGTCTCTAACAAATACGGTCTTGGCTTTTGGAAGCCAGGTGCTGGAATAATTCACCAAGTAGTTTTAGAAAACTATGCCTTCCCAGGAGGTATGATGATTGGTACAGATTCGCATACAGTAAATGCTGGTGGACTGGGTATGGTAGCGATTGGTGTTGGTGGTGCAGATGCCGTTGATGTAATGGCTGGAATGGCTTGGGAATTAAAATTTCCAAAGCTTATTGGAGTAAAATTAACAGGAAAGCTTTCGGGTTGGACGGCTCCTAAGGATGTTATCCTAAAAGTAGCTGATATTTTGACTGTAAAAGGTGGAACTGGGGCTATTGTAGAATACTTTGGACCAGGTGCTATCTCTATGTCATGTACAGGAAAAGGAACCATTTGTAATATGGGTGCCGAAATCGGTGCAACGACTTCTACTTTCGGATATGACGAATCTATGGAGCGTTACCTAAGAGCTACCGATCGTGAAGACGTAGCCAATGCCGCTAATACTGTAAAAGAATACCTTACTGCCGATGCAGAAGTGTATGCAAACCCTGAGCAATACTTTGACCAGGTAATAGAAATTAACTTATCAGAATTAGGACCTTTATTAAATGGTCCTTTTACACCAGATCTTTCTACACCTGTAGGAGCATCAATGACAGAAAAGGCTACTTCGAATGAATGGCCATTGAACGTAGAATGGGGACTGATAGGATCTTGTACTAACTCTTCATATGAAGATTTATCTCGTGCCTCTTCCATTGCGCAACAAGCGTTGGATAAAGGAATCAAAATGAAGGCAGAATTAGGAATCAATCCTGGTTCTGAACAAGTGCGCTACACAGCAGATAGAGATGGGATTCTTGGAATCTTTGAAAAACTAGATGCCAAAATTTTCACCAATGCATGTGGCCCGTGTATCGGGCAATGGGCACGTTATAGTGATCCTAAAAATGCACCAAAGAATAGTATCGTACACTCTTTCAATAGAAATTTTGCAAAGCGTGCTGATGGAAACCCAAATACACATGCCTTTGTAGCTTCACCTGAGATTACGGCAGCTATCGCTATCGCTGGACGTTTAGATTTCAATCCATTAACGGATACTTTGATTAACGAAGACGGACAGGAAGTGAAATTTGAGGAACCAACTGGATGGGAATTACCTCCAAAAGGTTTTGAGGTAAAAGAAAACGGATACCTAGCTCCAGAAGCAAATGGTAGTCATGTCATTGTAAGCGTTTCAGATACATCTGAACGTCTGCAGCTTCTTACTCCTTTTGACCCAATTGGCAACGAAATCAAGGATGCTAAATTATTGATCAAAGCTTTTGGAAAGTGTACGACAGATCATATCTCTATGGCTGGACCATGGTTGCGATTTAGAGGACATTTAGATAATATATCAAACAACTGTTTGATTGGTGCGGTAAATGCTTTTGGAAAGAAAACCAATTTTGTAAAGAACCAATTGGATGGAGAATTTGGAGCAGTTCCTGACACCGCAAGAGCGTATAAAGCAGCTGGCATTTTCTCAGTAGTTATAGGAGATCACAACTATGGAGAAGGTTCATCACGCGAGCATGCAGCGATGGAGCCTCGTCATTTAGGTGTTGCTGCTGTGATCGTAAAATCATTTGCTCGTATACATGAAACCAACTTGAAAAAACAAGGAATGCTCGGGTTGACTTTTGCAAACGAATCTGATTACGACCTAATTCAAGAAGATGATACGTTCAACTTTGTAGATTTAAATGCCTTTGCTCCTGAAAAGCAATTGACAATTGAGATCAACCATGCAGATGGGTCTTCAGATACTATCAAAGTAAATCATACCTACAATGCATCACAAATTGAGTGGTACAATGAAGGAAGTGCTTTGAATTTGATTAAGAAAGAGAACGCTGTCTAAACGTACTTATTTTTAAAGTTTTTGCTTTCGCGAAAGCGTAAACATGTAATTAAAAAAGGCTGTCTAGTATGTAGGCAGCCTTTTTATGTATCATCCAAATTTTAAAACTCCCCTAACTATTCCTTTTTTTGTACGGGTAGCACATTATTTTTTCCGTCCCTATCGATTAGTAGATGTAGAGGATCAATTCCCGCCGCTGTAGGTGTCTCATTAACGATAAGCTTTAACCCATTCTGTTCGTTAGTAATTCTATGTTTTTTTAAATAAATGGGCTGATTTGGATCTTGTCCATAAATACCCACATCTATCCAATCATTGATAGCCGATGGATGTTCCTTTCCAAGGCTGTCTAGCTTGGTTTTGGCTACTTCGAATTCCAAATAGACTTGATATTTGTTCGAATCTAATTGTTCATAGCTTACTGCTATCATGGAACTCTCATGAAAAGTAATAGACTCAAATAAGTCAGGAATTACATACTGTAAACTATCTGGCGTAACCTCTTTGAAATAGCGCAACAAATTACGCGTAGTTGGATACGCATCGGTTTGAAGCTTTTTGACTCCTGTAAAGCTATTCCAGTCAGTGATAAATCGCTTTAGGGCGATATTCAGGCTGTCTTCAGAGACATAGTCCTTAAAAGCGTATAGATTGACCAAACCTTTTCCATAGTGAATATATTGCTGGCCAGATTCTACCAGGGACAAAGGCATTTCTTGAACGGTTTCCTGAGAACGCCCACTTAAGTATCGCTCCAAGTGTAATTTTAAAGCGCTCGCTGATGCTTCTTTGGAATACTGTTGTTCTAGAGCCATAATAGCAGAGTATTGAGCCAAACTTTCTGAAATCATTCCCATCCCTTGCACATGTGCAGGATTAATCTGATGTCCCCACCATTGATGTGCAGTTTCATGAGCCGTAATATAATAGACCATATCCACATCATCCTTGTCATCAATATCCATAATGAAGCCGATACTCTCGGAAAAAGGAATGGTATTTGGAAATGCTTGGGCTCTTTTTTTATAGCTAGGAACTTCCATGATTCGCATATTGTTATAAGGATACGGACTAAACTGTGTGCTATAGTAATCCAGTGACCTACGCATTCCTAGCATCATTCGATCTAGATTATATTCATGCCCTTTGTGATAATATATTTCTAATGACACTGGTGTGCTATCCGGTTCAGAAGGAGAGATCCACTGCTCTTTCACACTTTCATAACGTGCTGAAACGATGGAATAGAAATTAGACATCGGTGTGTTCATTTTATACTGAAAATAATGACGATCGTTTTCCATCCAATCCTTTTCTAAATTACCAGGAGCAATAGCCATTTGATCGGCTTCCGTACTTAGTACCATTTCAAAGTCTACCTCCTCACCATCTCCGGCTGATTTCCCTTCTTTTAGTGCTATTTGATCATCTATTTTTGGCCTTCTAACTTTTGGTCCTAATCCATATTTAACTCGAGTTTCATGGACAGCGAGTTCAATATCCTCAAAATAACCAAGGCTTGGGAAATGAAAATTGTCAAAGAATGTACCATTATAGGCCATATGTGTTTCTGGTCCTTCTGTAAAACCCGTCGTGGTGTATCGTTGTTTGAATTCCATTTTTAATGAATCCCCAGGCTGCAACGGCTTATCTAATGTATAAATGACATGACCAAGGTTTGCATAGGTACTATCCACTTTAAAATTGCCTGTAAAATCTACATAATCAAGCGTGACATTTGCACTGGGAAGTTTCTGAATATGCATATCGGCAATAGGACTATCATGCGGATTAGTCAATATGTATCGACCTGTAGCTGTATATCGAAGTTCGCTAGGAAATAGATCTACCTTCATATGTACCGCAACGATTTTTGGCTGTGGCATATATTCAAAGGCTTTAAGCGTTTTCTCATAATCAGCTTGATATAGTTCATCCGTTTCAGAAAGTGTATAATCATTTAAAACGTTGGTATTATAGAAGATATAACTTCCCGACAGCAACCATATAGCTATAGCACCAATACCAAAGCGTAATAAAGGCTTTGTTAAACGGCGTCTGCTTTCCTTCCATCGTTGTATAAATCGAGCATCTGTCCCACGCACAGATAAGAGTATGGCAAAAAGAAAAATCAAGGAAGCTATGGCCATCCAATAGGTCTTAAACCATAGAAAAGGAGTAAGAAAATGCCCATATCCATTCATATCAGAATAGGTCCCCATATTCATCCCGCCCAGTACATACAAACCATGGTCATACCCCAATACTTGAAGCCCTATGGTGGCAAATCCAGTAAAAATCAACACCACCAAATGTGCTAAAAACTTATGATTCAACAATACCTGAAAGAAAAAACATAGGGCGGTAAAGAGTAGTAAAAATGGATATATTTCTAAAAAGAAGCCGGAGAAATACACATCCAATTCATACGTATAATACCCATTGATGGTTTGAAAGAGTACCCCTGCTAGTATCATACCTACAATTAACACAGTGAATGACAAAATTACTGCTGCTAATTTTGACGTTAATCTAACCAGATCAGATATAGGCAGCGTGTCGTAAATGTTGGCCAACTTTGTGTCTCGCTCTTTCCAGACGAGTTCCCCAGAATAGAAAACAATGATTAACACAAAAAAGAGAATGGTATTCTCAATTAATTCTCCCAAAATAATATAGGTAGTTGGATAACTATCCACCCCAAAGGCAGTATCCAAATTGATCGAACTAATGAGTAAAATAGCCATAGCACAACCAACAATCGCCCAATATGGTGCTTCCTTGAGGATTGACTTGAAATAAAACCAAGTATGTTTCCAAAGGATGGGAAGTGTTGTATATGTTGTTACACTAGAGGGTAATGGCACTCGCTCTATGACACCGATTGCGTTAGAGCGCACAAACTTCTTCAGAGTCTTTATTCGCTTTGTCTTAAAAGAGAAACGCACATACCCTATCCATAATACGATGGCACCTATGCCCATCCAGATTAATCGATTGTAAAGAAGCACTCCTTCCAGGCCTATTAATAATGAATTACGTTCTTCTACACTCCAGTATCTTGTATCCACTGCAATCGTTTGAAAGGTGAACGGATCTAATAGACTTGCAAAAATATGCATATCTGATCGTTGCAATAACTGAAGACCGATAATGTAGAGCATTAAAAAAAAGACACCTTGAACATATACCACCATCAATCTTCTACTGAGAGCTCCACTTACAAAAAAGATAGCACCTCCAAAAAATAATGTTGGGACAACAAACGAAAGAAACGGTTGTATATAAGCCCAAAGATTAAAGTTTAGCGTCATTCCGACCTCATGCCATGGCATAAAATTTCCAAGAATCAAACCCAAGGGAAGTCCAATAAAAACCAACAATAACACAACGAAGGAGCCAAGAAATCGGCCAAAAAGATAATCTCTTTTTTTTATTGGGAGCACAAACATAAGCGCATCCATACGATGATCAAAATCGCGTAATGCTGCGACTCCCATGATCATGGAAATAATCATCATAAAAAATGCAGATGTAATTCCCATAGTACGGGCGATCACTAAGGGTGCATTTCTGTGCAATGGACCTAAGGCATCCCCATAGATCACATCAACAGCAATGATGGAGTATAAAAACAGGATGGCAAAATAAATGTAGGTATCTGCTCTTCTGGCTCTGTATTTGAGTTCAAACTTGAATATTTCTAAAAACATAATAAATGGTGTATAGGATGAAAAAATGGCCTTAAAAACTAGCGCTTAGATATCGTAGAAATTCCTCCAAAAATGTGTGAGAAATAAACATCTTCTAGCGCAGTAGGGATTGCTTCAAAACCATTCCCGGGATTATTTTTACTGAGGATGTGAATAATGGGGCTACCTAGTAGGAAGCGCTCAGCAATCACGGTATAAGCCTGTTTGTGTGCTCTTATCTCACTTTTATCAATAGCTTTTCTATATATATTCCCCTCCAGTCCTTCAATAGCCTTCACGGGGTTTCCTTTAAGTAAGACTTGACCTTGATTGATAATGGCCATATCTGTACATAGCTCTTTTACATCATCTACAATATGCGTAGAAAGGATGACGATCGCCTCCTCTCCTAGTTCGCTGAGCAAATTGTAAAATCGGTTTCTCTCGGCAGGATCCAATCCAGCGGTAGGTTCATCAACTATAATGAGTTTTGGATTTGCCAATAAAGCCTGGGCGATTCCAAAACGTTGTTTCATACCACCAGAATAGGTGCCCAATTTTTTAGAACGATGCTCATACAGATTGGTTTTTTGTAATAAAGCCTCTACAATTTCCTTACGTTCGATGCGATTTTGAATCCCTTTAAGCACTGCGAAATGATGTAATAACATCTCCGCCGATGTTTTGGGATAGACTCCAAATTCCTGAGGCAAATACCCCAGTAATTTTCGGACCGTATCTTTTTCTTTGAGGACATCTATTTTCCCAAAATGAATACTACCAGTATCCACATCTTGTAAAGTAGCTATCGTACGCATAAGTGTAGACTTCCCGGCACCATTGGGACCAAGAAGACCGAACATGCCTTTGGATATCGTAAGAGAAACATCATTGAGCGCCTGCACACCATTGGGATAAGTTTTGGAAACATTGGAAATAATAAGACTGTTCATCGTTGATTGATTTATGGTTTTGAGCCAAACCTATGCGCCTTATAGCAAAGCAACAAACAATTGTGATGAAGGGCTGTATTCTAGGGAAACACAGCAGTCTTACGTGTGAGAATTAGTTTATCCCGCTTTCGCGAAAGTTTATCCCTCCACACCTACTGTTTATCCACTTTTTTGGAGAGTCGATTATATATGTTTAATATTGGTCCTTATGTCAATACTCTCTCAAAATAAACGGCCTTTAATCGCCCTTGTGCTCTCCTTCTTTTTCTTCATTTGTGGAGCGTTCATTGTAAACATGAAGCTAATATATACGGGAAGCCTTTTCATTTTTACACCAGCACTATTGCTAGTGTACGTCCCATTATTTTGGTGGTTTAGTAAAAAGGTTCGCCTTGAATCTTTAACCTCTTGGGTTCAAAAAGAGCCTGTATACCTAGGCTTATGGACGGCATTCATCAATCTGGTGGGGGTTATAGAATCTTTTAGTAATCATAATAATGCTGCTGCACTATTTTTCACAATCGCCTCGGTGTATGCTGGTGTGTTTGTGTATATGCTCTTTCGCGAAAGCAGGAAAAGTAAGACGCTGCCTATTCCTAGTGGTACTCGTAATAAAAAGATTCTTTGGAACGCTCCTTTAATCATTTTCCTCTGCATTGCGTTTTTTTTGTTTGCCATAAAAGAAGAAGAAGAAAATGGAACATTAGTGCTATTAGGAGGTCAAGAACTACTTTTAGAGTTGGTCATTACTTTTTTAATAGGCGCTTTCTTATTTTTTGTAATGGCTTGGATCGTGCAGCAAGTCAAATCAGTATGGAAATTGAAAAATGAAAAAAAACGCACAGAGATTGCCCATTTGCAAAGTCAGGTCAGTCCGCATTTCTTTTTCAATATGTTGAATAATCTTTATGGTTTGGTAGAAGAAGATTCCAAAAAAGCTCAAGCGCTTATCCTAAAACTCTCAGATATGATGCGCTATAGTATTTACGAAGGGCAAAAAAGCAGTATTACCATCCATGAAGAAGTAGCGTATCTTCAAAATTATATTGAACTACATAAACTACGCTATCATCAAAAATTAAATATTCAATTTACCACCGATCTTAAAAACCCCGATGCAAAGCTGATTCCATTGCTATTCATATTACTTCTGGAGAATGCCTTCAAACACGGCGTAGAGCATTTGAGAGAAGAAGCTTATATTCATGTGGATATTAAAAGTAATGCAAAAGAGATACACTGCTATGTCAAAAATAACTTTGACGCTACTTACCTTAGCGACGCCTCTGGGATAGGTCTAAAAAACCTCAAAAGAAGATTGTCCCTGGCATATCCCAAAAAGCATAATTTGCTTATTGAAAAATCTACAGAAGTACATCAGGTCCATTTAACACTCGCTACTTTATGATCAAATACTTAATTATAGATGACGAGCATATCGCACATGGGATCATTCAAAGATATTGCGATATGCTACCGCATATGGAACTTAGAAAGAACTGCTATGACGCTATCGAAGCACTTGACTTTTTAAGAACGGAACAAGTAGATTTGATTTTCTTAGATCTGAATATGCCAAAGTTGAAAGGCTTTGATTTTTTACGAACGCTGTCCAACGCTCCCAAAGTTATTGTGACCACCGCCTATAGTGAGTTTGCATTGGACGGCTATGAATTAAATATTTCTGATTACTTATTGAAACCCTTTAGTTTTGAACGTTTTTTAAAAGCAGTAAATAAAGCGATAAGCACAGAACCAACAACACAGCGGACAGTAACAAACGAAAGTTTACAAGAACCACAGCGCATCTTCCTTCGGTCCAATAAGAAATACATCCAGGTTGTCCTTGATGATATTTTGTACATGGAATCTGCTGGGAATTATGTCAAGGTGTATACGAGGGAAGGAGCGATTACCATACGAGAAAAAATTACAGATGTTTTATTGATGCTGCCTCAAAAGGATTTTCTACAAGTGCATAAATCCTTTGCCGTAGCACTAAAACATATCAATAGTATTGAAGGGAATCGTATGAATATAGCCACTCATATCATTCCAATTGGTGCCAGTTATAAAGCACATATTTCAAAACTTTGGAAATGATCTTGAAAATTAAACCTCAGGAGTCTTCTTGGTTTTAGACGTAAACCTAGAAAAGATCACAAGCTTTTTTTTGGTATTGATAAAGTAGACACCGGTTAATAAGACTACAGCGGCAATCATGGACTGTGTACTGATGTTTTCATTGAGAAAATACCATCCTAAAAACAAGGCGATTATGGGATTTACATAGGTAGATGTCGCCACCTTTTCTGGAGATACCACTTTGAGTAAGTAATTGAAGGAAGTAAAAGCAACGATACTTCCAAAAATGATTAATAATATCATGGACCATTGTACTTCGGAACTCCAAACCATAGGGGATGTCCATTCCTCTCCCAAAACCAAACTGGTTATCACCAGCATAACTCC
>JBLHXM010000012.1:0-47789 GCA_047630395.1 Dokdonia sp. | reverse complement strand
AGGAGGCGTACTCCCTTGCAAATGCGCTAAATACTCCAAACAAAATCGCTCAAATTGCCTCAAAAGAAGGGGCTTTCCTGTTTCGGTATGCGCGTAATCCTTCTGGAGCGAGCAGGCTTTACGACAGCATCATCCCATTGCTTGAAAACTCCGTAAGCGAACAAACTTTAGCCGACCTTCACTATTCCCGTGTTGAATCCAATTTTGCGTTGAATAAATTTACATCCGTTATCGAAGATGGTGGCATAGCAGCAGCATATTACAACAAAGTCAAAGACTCCAGTGCTTATGCAGATGCCCAATTGTATATCGGGAAAGGCTACGCTAATTTAAACCAACTCGCAGAGGCTGTTATTGCACTAGAAAAAGGATTGACGCAGGCAGAGAATAGAGAAGGTCGAAGTGAAATGATGATCCGCTTTGAAATTGCGACGCTCTACAGCCGAAATGATTTGTTTGATAAGGCAACAAAAGAACAAAAGAAGTTAATACAGATTTTTAAAGACCAAAATGAGTACATCTCTGTAGCAGGAATTTTCTATAATCGCACCAATAATCTTGGAAAGCAAAAAGACTTTGCAGGCCTTAAAATCGCATTAGATAGTGCCTCTTATTTTTTGGATAAGGCGGAGACTCCAACCGAACGACAACAACAGAGTAAAATGGGCTTGGAATTGCTAGTCGATAATGTATATGCTTCCTATTATTTGGACACCAACCAAATTGACAAGGCCAAAGAAGCCATGAAACGGGCAGAGGCCAAGCAAGGGACAGCTCTTTTCGATCTGTATAAAAATGCCTTACTCTTGACGAAAGCTAAATTTGCACAAACAAACAATAAACCGGACGACGCTATCTCTTATCTCGAAGCATTTATAGCTACGTCCCCTCCAGGGAATGAAGATATGGGAGCCATAGAGGCCTACGAAAAACTACATGTGCTATTTGCAAAAAAAGGAGCTTATAAAAAAGCTTATCAAACTAAGGTACAGCTGCAAAAAATTCAAGACAGGCTTATAAGTTCTAAAAAGAATACCGCCTTTATCTACTATCAAACTCTGTATGAGACCGAGCGTAAAGAAGCTGAAATTTTCAAACAACAAACCAACATTACCCTCCTCGAAAATGACAACGACAAAAAACGAAAGTTACTTTGGTTTGGAGGAGCCAGCCTCTTGGCCATTTTTGGTTTTGTTCTGCTTATGCGAAACCGAAAACACATCAAGGCCTCAAAAGAACTTCAAGAACAATACACCCATAATCTATTAAATGCTCAAGAAGTAGAAAAAGAACGCATCTCAAAAGATCTCCATGACGGACTTGGCCAAAGTCTTCTACTTATAAAGAACAAAGTCGTTCTAAGCAACGATGAAGGCAGTCAGAAAGCAGTTAATGATGCTATTGAAGAAGTGCGCAGTATCTCAAGAGCACTCCATCCATTCCAGCTGAGAGAATTAGGTTTGACACGAGCTATTGAAAATGTGGTAAGTCAAATTGATGAAAGTAGCGATCTGTTTATCAATCAGGAAGTAGAAAACATCGATGGACTTATAGAGGAAGATAATGAAGTCCATATCTATCGTATCGTACAAGAGAGCTTTAATAACATTATTAAGCACGCTCAAGCCAAAGCTGTTAAATTGGAACTTAAAAAGTCTTCAAGTAAAATTTTACTCACCATTAAAGACAATGGTGTAGGCTTTGACTTTTCAGAACGTTACAATGATTTCAATAGTCTAGGCCTAAAAACACTTAAGGAGCGTACAAAGTTATTAAACGGTATTATGGAAGTCAATTCGGAAAAAGGATCTGGCACCACCTTCACTTTCAGTTTTCCTTTCGCATGAAACAACCATCCATAGTCATTGCAGATGATCACCCGCTCTTGTTAAAGGGTTTATGGGATTTTTTATTGGAAAAAGGATATAATTTATTAGGCAAAGCTAGTGATGGCAGTAAAGCGCTTGAACAGATCGAAAAATTCACTCCAGACATTGCCATTCTCGACGTTCAAATGCCAGAACTTTCTGGAATTGAAATCGCTCGTATATGCAAGCAAAAAAACAGCTCTACCCGTATTATTCTGATTACGCTGCATAAGGGGAAAGAATTATTTGAGGAGGCCTCAAAATTGAACCTATATGGATATATTCTGAAGGATAATGCTTTGGAAGAAATCGTTCATTGCCTTGAAAGCGTCCAGAATAACAAACGCTATTTTAGTCCTGGGCTCATCGCACAATTAATTGACGGAACACCCATTCAAAAACAGTTACAAGACCTCACCCCTTCAGAGCGTAAGATCCTCAAACGAATAAGTACCGGAATGACAAATCAAGACATCGCCGATGGATTATTTCTTTCCATACGAACGGTTGAAAAACACCGTAGCAATATCATTCAAAAACTTGCCTTGGACCCAAAAACCAATAGTTTACTTATTTGGGCGCAACAACATAAAGACGAATTTCTTTAAGTTTTACATCCAAAGAATTGAACGTATGTTTCCCTAAACCAACCGCTTTCATCCCTTTTAGATCCATACAACATCCTACTCTAACGCGCACTTATCATTGTTTAATAGGAAAGAACAGAAACAAAAAAATCCCACGCTAGGCGTGGGATTTTTTTATCTAATACGGAAGATCAATTACATTTCCAACGCTTTCTTCACGTTGCTATCCATCAATAAATTGATAGGATCTTCCAAGGCTTCTTTTACAGCTACTAAGAATCCAACAGATTCTTTACCATCGATGATACGGTGATCATATGAGAGTGCTACAAACATAATAGGAGCTATAACGATCTCACCATCTTTTACGATAGGTCGTTCTACAATATTATGCATTCCTAAGATTCCAGATTGTGGAGGGTTAATGATGGGTGTAGATAACATCGATCCAAATACGCCACCATTAGAAATTGTAAAGGTTCCTCCAGTCATCTCATCTACTGTAATCTGTCCATCTCGAGCACGAATAGCCAAGCGCTTCACTTCGCTCTCTACTCCGCGAAACGAAAGATTTTCGACATTACGCATTACAGGTACCATTAATCCTTTAGGACCAGAAACAGCGATTGAAATATCTTTATAATCAAAAGTTAACATCTCCTTTCCATCGATCATACTATTCACAGATGGATACATTTCTAAAGCTCTAACTACCGCTAGGGTAAAGAAGGACATAAACCCTAATCCAACTCCGTGCTTCGCTTTAAAAGGCTCCTTGTACTCCTTACGAAGGTCAAAGATAGGCTGCATGTTTACCTCGTTAAAAGTGGTCAACATAGCTGTTGTGTTTTTAGCTTCCACCAAACGTTCAGCGACCTTACGACGCAACATCGAAAGCTTTGTGCGGCTTGAACCACGACCTGCCAAACCAGGAGTTCCCATCGATGGTGTTGCTTTTACGGCATCGTCTTTAGTCACACGTCCGTCACGACCTGAACCGCTTACTTCACTAGCGTCCATTCCTTTTTCATCCAAAATCTTTTTGGCTGCTGGACTTGGCGTTCCAGAAGCATAGGTTTTAGCCGCTGGCACTGCTGCCGGAGGAGCTGGCATTGCTTTTTCTTCCTTAACAATAGGAGCTTCTTCTTTAGACGCTCCAGCTGGAGCCTCTGCAGATGTATCAATCAAGCAAATCACAGCGCCCACCTCTACGGCATCACCTTCCTCAGCTTTGAGTGTGATTATTCCGCTAGCTTCTGCTGGAAGTTCAAGCGTTGCTTTATCGCTATCAACTTCAGCGATTGCTTGATCTTTCTCCACATAGTCGCCATCTTGAACGAGCCATTGTGCAATTTCTACTTCGGTGATCGATTCTCCCGGTGAAGGGACTTTCATTTCTAAAACCATAATTGTATAAATTATATTTCTAAGTGCGCTTTCGCGAAAGCGTAAACATTCAAATTGTACTTACTATAAAGAAGTGTCAAAAACACTATCAATTACTTTTCTGTGCCTTGCCTTGGAACGTGCACTACTTCCCGCTGCTGGAGAACTATATACTTTCCGAGAGGCAACACGAAATTTAACCTGTTCAAAATTCATGAGCATAAATCCATAGGCTCCCATATTTCTTGGCTCCTCTTGGGCCCAGACATAGTCTGTTGCATTTGGATAGCTAGCGATGACCTCCTTGAGTTGTTCTTGTGGCAAAGGAAATAGTTGCTCGATGCGCACCAAGGCAACATCATCACGCCCATTTTCTTCCCTACGTTCTAAAAGATCATAATAGAACTTCCCAGTACAAAATACGACGGAAGTCACTTTCTTTTTATCTACCTGAGCATCATCAATCACTTCTTGAAAACTCCCCGTAGCAAGCTCTTCTCTAGAAGACACCACTTTCGAGTGACGCAACAAACTCTTTGGCGTAAACACGACCAGTGGCTTTCTAAAATTCCACTTCATCTGACGACGCAGAAGGTGGAAAAAATTAGCAGGTGTAGTCACATCCGCCATGATCATATTATCTCTAGCGCATAGCTGTAAATAGCGCTCCATTCTAGCACTTGAGTGTTCAGATCCTTGCCCTTCATAACCATGTGGCAATAACATCACAAGACCGTTTTGTATTTTCCATTTCGACTCGGCTGGCGAAATATATTGATCGAGCATGATCTGCGCTCCATTAGAGAAATCTCCAAACTGCGCTTCCCAGATGGTTAAGGTTTTGGGTGATGCCATAGCGTACCCATAATCAAAGCCTACCACACCATACTCTGAAAGCAAGGAATTATAGATAAACATCTTCCCATCTACACCAAGACGATTGTGAAGATTAATCTCTTCTACATCTTCTGTTTTGATAATCGCATGTCTGTGCGAAAAAGTACCTCGTTCTACATCCTGTCCAGAAATCCGAACATTATGCCCTTCTTCCATCAAGGTAGCATAGGCGAGCATCTCTCCCATTCCCCAGTCCAACTTATTAGTTTCTGTATATTGCTTATTTCGATCTGCAACAATGCGTTCAATCTTACGGATGAACTTCTTATCTTCTGGTAATTTTGTAATTCCGTTAGCCAATATATCCAACTTCTTTTGATCAAAGGTCGTATCGACCTTTGCCAAAATATCTTCTAAACTTCCTAACTCATAATCGGCCCAATCATCTGCAAGAATTTCTGTGATAACGGTTTTATCCTTTTTACGAGAGGCTTGAAGATCGTCCTCTAAATCGCTTTTATATTCTTTTTCGAGTTGCTTGACATAGTCACCATCAATAACCCCTTCCGCTTTTAGTCGATCTGCATAAATATCTCTAGGGCTTGTGTGCTTTGCAATGGCCTTATAGAGCAATGGTTGTGTAAAACGGGGCTCATCGCCTTCGTTATGCCCGTACTTACGATATCCTAAAATATCAACAAACACATCGCGACCAAACTCCATTCTAAAATCTAAGGCAAAAGAAAAGGCGTGACATACAGCTTCTACATCATCTCCATTGACGTGTAATACTGGCGACAATGTGACTTTTCCAATGTCAGTACTATAAGTTGATGAACGTGCATCGAGATAATTGGTTGTGAATCCAACTTGGTTATTGGCTACAATGTGAATCGTACCACCCGTTCGGTAACCATCCAATTGTGCCATTTGAACGATTTCATATACGATTCCTTGGCCAGCTATTGCAGCATCACCATGAATCGCTATTGGAAGAATCTCATTCTCGTTGCCATCTAGCTCGTTGTCAATTTTTGCGCGTGTCATCCCTTCAATGACAGCACCCACGGTTTCCAAGTGAGAAGGGTTTGGAGCAAGGTCCATGCGGATCTTACGTCCACGATCGCTTTCGCGAAAGCTCGTCCATCCCATGTGATATTTCACATCACCATCAAAAAGTTCATCTTCATCGTATTCTTTTCCATCAAACTCACTAAAAATGGCTTCAGGAGATTTGCCAAAGATATTGGCAAGCACGTTGAGTCGACCTCGGTGGGACATTCCTAGCACAAATTGTTTGATTCCTTTTTCAGAACCTCTTTCAATAAGAGAATCCAATCCAGGGATCAATGCATCCAGTCCTTCTACTGAAAAACGTTTTTGTCCAACGTATTTTGAATGTAAAAATGTTTCAAAAGAAACTGCTTGATTTAATTTTTTGAGGAGATGTTTTTTCTCTTCGGCAACGTACGATGGATGATTATCATTGGTATTGAGCCATGCTTCTATCCACTTTCGCTCTTCCGGATTTCGGATATACATATACTCTATCCCAATGGAATCACAGTATATGGCCTCGAGATGTTTCTGTATCTCGCGTAAGCTTGTTTTTCCTATATTTATGATGGATCCAGCGTCAAACTCTAGATCTAAATCGGCATCAGTAAGACCAAAGTTTGTAAGTTCCAACGACGGCGTATACGTGCGACGGGCACGTACGGGATTTGTTTTTGTAAATAGATGTCCTCTTGTTCGATAGCCATCAATCAGGCGAACGACACTGAACTCTTTTTGCATCTGCTCAGGAATCTCAGCAGAAACCCCAACAGCATCTGAAGTTTCTTGGCTTTCGGCCATTCCAAAATCAAAACCTTGGAAAAAGGCTCGCCAACTAGGTTCTACTTCATCAGGATTACTTAAATATTGATCGTAAAGCTCAGCGAAATACGCTGTGTGTGCTGCATTTAGAAATGAAAATCTATCCATTTTTTTATTTAATCTGTCTCGTTAAGACAATAGGCACGCAAAAATACAACATTTCACATTTTTGGGTAGAATATTCCTATATTTATAACACTAATTTATATGTGCATTATGAAAGTAAAAAATCTTCAGCCCCTAGTTGCTGTTTGTATGCTATCTATACTTTTTAGCTTTTCTGCCGTTAGTCAGGAAGAAAGGCCAGCACCTAATCAGCCAGGGTTTTGGGAGCAGGTGCGATTTGGCGGAGGTTTTGGACTTAATTTTGGAGCAGGAAATTTTCAATTAGCGCTTTCTCCAAGTGCGATTTACGACGTAAATCAATATCTTTCTTTTGGCCCTGCCTTAAATTTCAGCTACCAGAGCAGCGATTTTTTTAAAAGCACGCTTTACGGAGCAAGTGCGATTGTTTTAGTCAATCCCATTCAAGTAATTCAACTTTCAGGAGAGCTTGAGCAATTACGGGTGAATAATACGATCGAAACCTTGGATGGAGACGTAGACAGTAATTTCTGGAATACCGCACTCTTCTTAGGAGGTGGTTTTAGAACAGAAAATGTTACCATTGGCGCTCGATATAATGTGTTATACAATAATGGTGATCGTGTGTATGCAGATGCGTGGCAACCCTTTATTAGAGTCTATTTCTAATAAAAAAACAATTATACAGTTCGCTCCATCAAGTTATTTCCAAAATCTCGCAACAATTGCTTCTTATCTTCTCCTATTTGAAGGCGATCTAGAGCGTTAAAAGCTTCCATTGTATATCGTGCAATCTCATTTTGAGTGGCCTGAGCGGCCCCACTATCAATAAATTGTTGCTTTACAGTTTCAATTTTTTCGGTTGGGTCTAAAGGAGAAACCGCAAATAAATGTGCCAATTGCTGGGCGTCATCAGGTTCCGAATTTTCCACCGCCGTCAAATACAAGAACGTTTTTTTGTTCTCAATAATATCACCTCCAACTTGCTTTCCAAAAGTTTTGGGATCTCCAAAAGCATCGAGGTAGTCATCTTGCAACTGAAAAGCGAGTCCTAGGTCGCGTCCATATTTATAAATAGCATCTTGACATTCTATGGAAGCGTTTGCCACAATCGCACCCATTTTCAAAGCTGCGGCTACTAAAACTGCAGTTTTATACTCAATCATTTTAAGATACTCAGGAATGGTAACATCATCACGGGTTTCAAAATCCACATCGTACTGCTGTCCTTCACACACTTCAATTGCCGTTTTAGAAAATAGCATCGCAAGCTCGCGAAAAATAGTACCGTCATAGTTCTCAAACAATTGATAAGCCAAGATCAACATGGCGTCTCCAGAGAGAATTCCAGTATTTATATCCCATTTTTCATGCACTGTTTGTTTTCCACGTCTCAACGGAGCATCATCCATAATATCATCATGCACTAACGAAAAATTATGAAACATTTCAATTGCCAAAGACGCATTTAAAGCGTCCGTATGAGAAGCATCAAAAACCTCAGCAGCCATTAATGTCAGCACCGGCCGTAGCCGTTTCCCTCCTAAATCAAGAATATAATTGATAGGTTCGTACAAATTCTTAGGCTCCTTATTCAAAGCCCTTTGCTCGAGATAATCTTGAAATATAGAAGCGTATTCTACCACTGTAAGCATGTGTACTTTTTTTTTGTAAAAATAAGGCTTCCTTTTCTTTTGAAATAACCAATGGTCCGATAATACGTCTGTAAGAATGAATGTTAAAAATTTGTGAATACTTTGGAAACTTTTAAAGTTTTTAAAGTTTCCTTTGTACTTTCGCCCCACTTAAATATGAAAGACGAAATTTTACATACCGCTACTGAACTATTTTTAAATCAGGGATTTAAAAGTATCACGATGGACGATATCGCCCGTGAAATGTCCATTTCTAAAAAGACCATATACACTCACTACTCCAATAAAGAAGCCATTGTTGAAGCCTCCGCAGATGGTTTATTCACGAGTATATGTGGCGGAATAGACCATATATGTGACCTAAAGAACAATCCAATTGAAGAATTGTACGCTATTAAAAAGTTCGTTTTGGAACATCTTAAAGGAGAACGTACTTCGCCCATGTATCAATTGCAAAAGTACTACCCAAAGATTCACGCTTCCCTGCGGAAACAGCAATACGACTATATGCAAAACTGTATGGTGGATAATATTGTGCGAGGTGTTGAACTGGGCTTATTCAGAGAAAACATCGACATCCAATTTGTTGCACGTATTTACTTTATAGGAATGACCGGGATTAAGGATGGAGACATATTTCCATCCACTCAATTTCCACAACCGTCGTTATATGATATGTATTTAGAGTATCACCTGCGCGGGATCATAACCCCTACAGGAAAAGAATTATTAAATCAACTCATTCAATCTAATTTAACCAATGACATATAGACTCATTATCGCAGTGCTCGTACTTTTTGGGATGCGCATGCAAGCGCAAGAAAAGCGCAGTTTCTCTCTGGAGGAGGCGGTCACATTTGCATTAGACAGTAATTATACCGCTATCAATTCGCAGCGCGACATCGCCATAGCGATTAAAAAGAAATGGGAAACGACTGCGACAGGTTTACCACAAATTACTGGACTTATTGATTACCAAAATCAAATCATACAGCCCACTTCTTTTATACCGGCTGAATTCTTTGGAGGTGCACCTGGAACATTTAGCCCCGTTGTCTTTGGAACCAAACAAAATGCGAGCGCAACCGCTACTTTAAACCAGTTGATTTTTGACGGCTCTTATTTGGTCGGACTGAAGGCCGCTCGGACGTTCCTTGATTTCACAGAGAACGCCAATGAAAAAACACAATTGGAAGTTCGCAAAGGGGTCATTAACGCATATGGAAGCGTCCTTCTCGCACAGGAAGGCATCAAAATTCTGGATCGTAATATCACCACCCTAGAAAAAAATGTAAATGAAACCGCTATTATTTTTAAAAATGGCCTCGCCGAAGAAGAAGACGTTGAGCAGCTCCAAATCACTTTGAGTTCGCTTCAAAACATGCAAGCGAATGCCGTACGCATGGAAAAGATAGCCAAGCAAATGTTCAATCTTGCTTTGGGTATTGATATTTATGATACTGTTATTTTAACAGAGACCCTAGACTCACTAGCCGTTCCCGCTCTCGCACTTATGAATGCTACAAAACTCCCCGAGAATAATGTCGATTTAAAAATTGCTGCCAATCTCACAGAGCAAAGGGAACTAGAATTACAATTAGAAAAGAGTAAAGCACTCCCAACACTCAGTGGCTTTATAAATCTAGGGACCAATGCTGGACGTAATGAATTTGATTTTTTTGACGGCGACCAACGTTGGTTTGCCTCTTCGATCGCTGGTGTGAGTTTGAATGTACCTATTTTCAGTTCGGGAATGCGAAGTGCTAGAACTCAGCAAGCCACAATCGCACTGGACCAAGCAGCAACTCAGCTTGAAGAAACACAACAACAAATTCAGCTCGCCTATGAAAGTGCTAAAAGCGATCATGAGCTTGCGATAGACAATTATGCTACTTCGAAGAAAAATTTGGCACTCGCAGAGCGTATTGAAAATAAAAACCAAATCAAATTCAAAGAAGGCTTGAGTACAAGTTTTGAATTGCGCCAAGCACAAGTGCAGCTGTATACCACACAGCAAGAGCTTATCCAGTCCATGCTCAGCATCATTACAACCAAAGCTGATCTAGAGACTATTTTGAATACCCCAGATTATAGAAACACCAGAAACTAAGACCACCATTAAAAATACTAGCATGAAAAATATACTTTCGATCCTAACCCTAGCCATCATCCTCTCCTCTTGTGTCGGCAATGCCGACAGCAAAAAAACTGTAGAAAGCTTAATTACCGATGGTGATGTAAGCGCTATGCAGGGCGAAAAGGATGCACTAAAAGCAGAAATCGCTGCGCTGAACGCTAAGGTATCTCAATTAGATCTTGTTCTCAAAAAAGACAGCGTCACAAATGAAGTTTTAGTGACTATTTCCACCGCAAAAGATACCCTTTTTAAACATTATATAGAATTACAAGGAAATGTCGAAACCAAGCAAAATGTACTCGTATACCCAGAATATCAAGGAACCCTCATACGTGTAAACGTAAAAAAAGGACAGCGCGTTTCTAAAGGCCACACCCTTGCACGCATTGATGACGGCGGATTAAGCAGTCAGCTAGCGCAGTTGGAAACACAAGCGGCTTTAGCGCAAACTACTTTTGAAAGACAGGAGCGCCTTTGGAATCAAAGTATTGGTTCTGAGATTCAGTTCCTTCAAGCCAAATCCCAGTATGAGTCGACCCAGAATATGGTCAAGCAAATGAAGAGCCAACTAGGAAAAACGGTTGTGCGCGCTCCATTTTCTGGTGTCATTGATGAGGTGATTACCGAACAAGGAACCGTTGTTGCACCTGGAATGGCGTTATTTAGAATCGTCAACCTTAGCAATATGTATGTTCGTGCAGAGGTGCCAGAAAACTACTTAACGACAGTGACGAATGGAAAAGAAGTTCAAGTTTTCTTCCCAGTGCTTGGAGAAACCATCGAGACCAAAGTACGAGAGACTGGAAATTATATCAATCCATCCAATCGTAGTTTCCCAATAGAAGTTCCTGTTCCCAATAAAAATGGCAATGTGAAGCCTAATCTTACTGCAAAGCTTTCTATCAATGATTACACCGCAGAAAACGCAATTTTGATCCCTCTCAACGTGATCAATGAAAATGCAAGAGGAGAACAGTATGTGTATACCGCTTTCGCGAAAGCAGAAGACAACAAGATAGTTGCTCAACAACAAATAATTACCACTGGAAAATCCCAAGGCGATCGTATCGAGGTGCTCTCTGGACTCAAAGCTGGAGATAAAATTATTGTAGAAGGAGCACGCTCTGTGAAAGACAATCAAGAGGTACGAATCTTAACAAACTAAGACGATGAGCGCAAAGAAGAAAAACAGTATTGATAAAGAGTTTGGAATCTCAAGTTGGGCCATAGATAATCCTACGATCATCTATGTCCTTATGGCATTGTTTCTTGTACTTGGTATTGGAGCCTATTTAGGCATGGCACGTGAAAATTTTCCAGAAATTAATGAAACTAAAATATATATCTCGGCGCCCTATCCAGGAAATACCGCAGAGGATATAGAACGCTTGATTGTAGATCCCTTGGAAGACGAACTACAAAACCTTTCAGGTGTTGTAGAAGTTCTTTCTACTTCTCAGGAAGATTATGCCATAATTACCGTTGAATTTGATTACAAACTGGATGTCCAATTAGCCAAACAACGGGTGAAAGATGAAGTAGACTCCGTGACTGCAAACGAAGATTGGCCTACATTTAATGGTGCCAAGGTAGAACCTAATGTCTTTGATCTTAGTATCTCTGAAGAAACACCCATTCTCAATGTGAACGTTTCTGGAGACTACCCTGTAGATACACTTAAAGAATATGCAGAATACCTTCAAGATGAAATTGAAAGCCTTAAAGAGATAAAAGAAGCAACCATTCGTGGAGCGCAAGAACGAGAAGTGCAGGTAGCCGTTGATGTATACAAAATGATGGCTGCTCAAATAAGTTTTGAGGATATCCTGCAAGCGATTGGGAATGGTAACATGACCTTATCGGCAGGAAATCTTGTATCGAGTGGACAACGCCGCAACATCAGAATTCTAGGGGAAATTCAATCTCCCGAAGAGCTAAACAATTTTGTAATCAAATCTGAAAAGGGAGCGGTGTATCTAAAGGATATTGCGACCGTTACTTTTTCTGAAGAAGACAAAACAACCTTTGCTCGTGACTTGACACTAGAAAAAGGAGAGTCTGTAAATGATAAAGAAGTAAGTGAAAGTGTGGTCATGCTCGACGTTAAGAAACGTTCTGGAGAAAATATGATTGTTGCCGTAGAACAAATTACAGACATCATCGAAAATGCCAGGACCGTTTTTCCACCAGATGTCAAAATTACCACAGCAAATGACCAAAGTGCCAAAACAGAAAATCAAGTAAATGATCTTGTAAATAATATCATTTTTGGAATTATTCTCGTGGTCGGTGTCCTCATGTTTTTCTTAGGATTTAAAAATGCCCTCTTTGTAGGATTTGCCATCCCGATGTCCATGTTTATGAGTTTTATGATCCTCAATCTCATGGGGTATACCATGAACACGATGATTTTATTTGCTTTGATCATGGGGCTAGGAATGCTCGTGGATAATGGGATTGTGGTGGTTGAAAACGTCTATCGACTCATGGACGAAGAAGGCATGTCGCGTATAGAAGCTGCCAAAAAGGGAATTGGTGAAATTGCTTTCCCTATTATTATATCAACACTCACAACAGTAGCGGCTTTTGTGCCTTTGGGACTATGGCCAGGACTTATGGGACAGTTCATGATTTACTTCCCAATAACCCTATCGGTCGTATTAGGATCCTCTTTATTTGTAGCTATATTTATTAATTCGATGTTGGTATCTCAGTTTATGAAGACTGATGAAAAACCGCTTTCTCGAAAATTCTTAATTCGCACCTCCCTCATTATGTTGCCTATTGGCCTCATGATCTTTTTCCTTGGTGGTGCCATCAAAGGATTTGGTTCCTTAATATTGGCAACCATCATTTTAATGTGGGTATATCGCTATATCCTCCATCGAGCCGCCGAAGTTTTCCAACGTCGTTTCTTAACCTGGTTGGAAAGAATCTACAAGAACTTCTTGGGATGGGCTTTGCATGGCTGGAAACCTGTACTATTTTTTGGAGGTGTTTTCTTAGTACTCATAGCTACCTTTGCCGCTTTTGGAGCCTCAGTAGGCAAGGGACGTACCGCAATTGAGTTCTTTCCAGATAATAAACCCAATCAGATCATTGTCTACGTAGAATATCCAGAAGGTACCGCAATTGCCAAAACGAATGCCATCACTAAAGAAATTGAACGCCGCATCTTTAAAGTCTTTAATGATGCCGAGTATTTAGAAGGTGAAGATTACAACGCCCTTGTTGAAAGCTCTGTTTCCCAAGTGGGTGAAGGTGCTGGAAATCCACAAACTGACGGGGGAAGCGCAGCCGAGATGCCGCATCGTTCAAAGATTATGGCGACCATGCGTGAGTATAAATACCGTAATGGTGCCGATAGTGAAGCCCTTCGATTTAAAGTGCAAGATGCTTTAAAAGGAATATATCCAGGTCTTGTTATTACCGTAGAAAAAGATGCGGCTGGTCCTCCACAAGGATATCCCATTAATCTTGAATTGGAAGGAAAGGACTATGCAGAACTTATTGCAGCTGCAGAACAGATGCGTAATTATATCAATTCTCGTAATGTACCTGGAGTCGACGAACTGAAGATCAATGTAAATCGTGGGAAGCCAGGAACAGAAGTGATCGTAGATCGGAAAAAAGCTGGAGAATTAGGTGTTTCTGTTGGACAAGTAGGCATGCAACTACGTCGCTCTATCTTTGGAGACAAAGCAGGAGTTTACAAAAAGGATGGGGAAGATTATGACATCTATGTGCGTTTTAATGAAGATCAACGCTATAACAACTCAGCCTTATTTAATCAGAATATCACCTTCCGCGATCAGGCGACAGGGAAAATAAAAGAAATTCCAGTTTCTGCAGTTACATCTACAAAGAACACCTCTTCATTTAGTGCAATTAAGCATAGAGATTCGAAGCGTGTTGTAACGGTCTATTCTGCATTGGCTCCTGGCTTCACAGATGCTGGAGTCGTCGTTACTAGCATTCAGGAAGAGATGAAAGGATTCAATGATCAAATGCCAGATGGTGTAGAAGTTTTTTACACGGGTCAAATTGAAGAACAACAGAAGGAAATGGAATTCCTGATGAGTGCTTTCTTTGGAGGGTTAGGACTTATTTTCTTCTTATTGATTTTCCAGTTTAGCTCTATTTCAAAGCCTATCATTATCATGATTGCCATTTTCTTAAGTTTTATTGGTGTCTTCGGTGGGATCATTATAAGTGGTTCTTCCTTTGTGATCATTATGACCATGATGGGAATTATTTCATTGGCGGGGATAGTGGTAAACAACGGAGTGGTCCTGCTGGACTATACTCAGCTCCTTATAGATCGTAAAGAAGTGGCGTTAGGACTGGAAGGAAAGCAGATGCTTGATAAAGAAACCACACAACAGCTCATTATTGAAGGAGGCCGTGCGCGTTTACGTCCGGTACTCCTTACTGCAATTACAACGGTATTGGGACTCATCCCGCTTGCAATAGGTATCAATATTGATTTCTTTGGTTTGTTCCAGGATTTAGATCCTGGTGTTTATATAGGAGGTGATAATGTTATTTTCTGGGGACCACTGGCTTGGACGGTGATCTACGGATTGATTATTGCAACCTTCCTCACACTTATTATTGTTCCGTTACTATACTATATCGTGTATCGCATCAAATTCAGATTAAGAGGCAGCAGTGCTTTACAAGCTGATGCAGATACGGTTGGAACGGGTGATGAGGAACTGGGTGATGCCCTTAAACCGAACATCGAGGATGCCCAAGGTTTTAACTACCCAATACCCGAAGGAGAATAGTCTTCTTCTTATTGGAGTAAGCTATCATATATTTCCTCCTCTTAAGAAAAGCGTTTGTTAGTTTACTAGCAGGCGCTTTTATTTTTAATGCCTTCTCGAAAGCGCAATTCCTTGATTTTACGTAACTTAATAAAAAAACATTATCGTTATGTCAAAATTTTCTTTCCCTATTCGTTATGCGATAGCCATAAGTGGCTTGTTAATCGGTTATTTTTTGATCATCTCTTTATTTGGGTGGCACACTAATCCTTTGTTCAGTCTGTTCAATGGAGTGATTACAGCTTTTGGTATTTACGAAGTAATTAAAGGCTACAAACTTAGAAAGGGAGCTGCTTTCCAATATGCTGATGGTTTTGCTGTAGGCGTTGTTTCTGGTTTTACAGCAACAATACTTTTTACTTTTTTCTTTGGGGTATATGCTGGTAATATTGATCCAGAATTCCTTGACAAGCTGATTGGCCCTTGGGGCGGTACGACAAGTTTAGGGGTCGTTCTATTTACAGTGGCTATTGGTGGTTTTGCAACTACGATTGTCACGACGCTGTCCTTTATGCAGCTCTTTAAACCAAGTTGGAATACGAAAAACCCTTCCACGATAAAGGGTTCATAGACGCAAAATTTCGTTCTTAAAGTGCTCACCATCCGTTCATTTTCATTTAGTCGAAGACCGCTCCTTTGTAGGCATCTATATGCGGCAAGGGCGCTATTAGGCAAAACTGTCGAATAGGCAATCCATCTTTTAGTGCCTGCTCGTAACCAAAGTATTAGCACCGTAACGAAACGTATGAAAAAAGAAGATCTACACCTTGCAAATTAAGTAATTAGTGGGTATATTTGCACCCGCTTAAATCGAAAGATGACGGCATTTTTAGTGTAAACAACATTTTAATTAATCGCTATGTACGCAATTGTAGAGATAGCAGGGCAGCAATTTAAAGTTGCAAAAGACCAGAAAGTCTTTGTCCACCGTTTAGCTACCGAAGAAGGAAAGGCAGTCGCTTTTGACAACGTTCTTTTAATCGGTGATGGTGACAAAGTAACGATCGGCGCCCCGGCTATAGACGGAGCTCAAGTAGGAGCCAAAGTCTTAAAACACCTTAAAGGTGACAAAGTAATCGTTTTCAAGAAAAAGAGACGTAAAGGATACCAAAAGAAGAATGGTCATCGTCAGTTTCTTACTGAAATCGTAATTGAAAGCATCACTGCTTCTGGAGCTAAGAAAGCTGCTCCTGCTAAAAAAGCTGAACCAAAAGCTGCTGCTCCTAAAAAGGAAGCTGCACCAAAGGTTGAAGCTAAAAAAGCACCAGCTAAGAAAGCCACTTCTAAAGGGGACGATCTTAAGAAAATTGAAGGTATTGGACCTAAAATTGCTGAGACGCTTACTGCTGCAGGAATCGCAACTTTTGCTGATGTAGCAAAAGCGAAGCCCGCTGCAATTTCAGAAATCATCGCCGATGTACGTGGAAATCACGTTACTGACACTTGGCCCGCACAAGCACAACTTGCTGCAGACGGAAAGTGGGATGAATTGAAAAAATGGCAAGACGAATTAAACGGCGGGAAATCTTAATAACTTTCACGTTAAGTATAACAATATAAAACCGAAACAAGATGGCTCATAAAAAAGGAGTTGGTAGTTCTAAAAACGGTCGTGAATCAGAATCGAAACGCTTAGGTGTTAAGATCTTTGGAGGACAAGCTGCAATTGCAGGGAACATCATCGTACGTCAAAGAGGTAATACACATCACCCAGGTGAGAATGTATACGGTGGAAAAGATCACACACTTCACGCAAGAGTGGACGGTGTAGTAAAATTCACTAAGAAAAAAGACAATAGATCTTACGTTTCAGTTGTGCCTTTTGAGGCATAATCTGAAACAAAGAACTGTTTCTATCCAATAAAAAACCCTTACTGCTAGCAGTAAGGGTTTTTTAGGTTAGCGCTGTTTGAAGTCTAGCAGGAAAAAAAAGAATATAGAATAAGGAGCATGGAGTATAGACGTGGCTCACTTTTCAAGACTCTACGCTCAATGCCTAAACTTCTTACACCAAGCTATTGCCTACAACCTATCACATGGTATCATTTTTGATAATCCCCCTGAAACTTATATGTATGCGTATTGGAATCCTACTCCTCGTTATTATTTTTTGTCAAGCTTGTATCCCGATCAGTATAGCGCCAGACCTCCAAAACGGTAAAGTAATAAAATCTAGAAAACTTGTTCGGAAGGCTCCCTTAAAATTTGCCTATGGCTTCAACGATCCCAAAGATGCCAATGAGTTTTATAACTTCATCAATATGAAGTATGCCCGTAATCACGATCAAGTGGATGGCAATGTGCCAGTTTCTATTGACAATCGATCCTATTTCCTTTCGTTCTATGAGACTCAAAAAAGCACAAAAACCGTAAACCTTGTCCCTATTGTTGTAGATGGTATTTTAGAAAATAACGACATGGACCCTTTGTTGACAGATGCACATGTCTCGCGTACAGGCAATTGGTATATCACACTAACTGTCGCCGATGCTGGGCTTAAGGATGCGCTGCATCCCAACTACCGGGAGCGATCCAAAGTAACAGGATACCTCAAAGCATTGCACCAAGAATACCTGAGCACTCAAAATTATAACAGCCTATTGTTTAAGAAATAGTTGTTCGTATTAATCGACCAATCTGTCTGTTGCCAAATATTCATTATCTTTATTGTAGTACCAAGCACGGTCCTTGGGCATAAGAATGCCGTTAACCTCTAGCACATCGCTCAACAAAATATACTCCCCTGTTTTCTCATCTTCCCCTTTGAAGAATTGATACACCTCCATCGCATAGGTCTCTGGATTGAAGTAAAATTGCCAGATATCTGAACCTACCGCTTCGTCATAGGTCACTCGAAGCACGAGGTACTCCTTCCCTTTGAATTTTATCATTTTGACCACAGGATCTAGAATAGTTCCTGGATCTTTAAGCTTCATAGGCAGTCCGTATAAATACGTGTAATAGTTCTTCATCATCACACTGCGCTCACACTGTTCATCAGTAATTTTTGAAGCCACCACAGCCCCATCGGGGTCCGAAAACCGGCAGTCTTCGCCATTCACTTCCCGAAAACTCTCTTTGCCCTCTCTCATCTCTGAAAGATTGAAGTACTGCTCGCGTAGATTGATCGTTATGGTGCTTTTTCGTTCCGGTTTTTCTGGCATATCCATCTCGACCTTAAACGTTCCATTAAAGGAATCCCAATTTCCTTGGGGATCGTGGTACTCCATCGTTTTTTCAAGGAGTTCTGTCGCTGAAATATTTTGTGCGATCGCCGTGCCTGAGAGCAGGCCTATGGCTAGGAAATAGAATGTTTTCATTGTGATTGGATTGTGGAAGGAAGATACAGCTATTGTTGACATTTTTCGTACTGAATGTTAATACAGGTATTGTAACTTGAACCCAGAAATTAATTATTATGGAAATAGAAACTTTATTATTTGTTTTACTTATAATTATTGTTAGCTGTTTAGTTATTATGGGCAACAAAGAGATATTTATGTGGAATTTCAATACTGAAAAAAAGCTAAATACTTTTATTTTTGATTTGCAAAAAAAGAAAAAGCTATGCTCTGGTCGAATTACATACCCAACAAAAAATGACTTTCAGAAATATAATGTCACAGGTAGTGATTCCAATTTCCTTTTTGAAAAAAAGTTCTATAGAGTCATAATCTGTAAAGATAGTCCCGAAGAAGAAAGAGTTTTTGTTTTAGTCACTAATACCTTCGTAGTGACTAAACTAAAAATTTTGAGTGATCGATAATACCCCGAATTTACAGTAAATATTGCCGCTAGCGCTAGTCTGCGACGAGTGCTTCTTATCACTAAACTATCGTAGCAGTAGTATTATTCCACTAAATAAAAGCAAAATAATAAATCCCAACTGATTTACATACTCTTTTCAAGAAGCTGTATTATGATCCTTCATCCTTAAAGACTCCTTCCTATGCAATGTAATAACAAGTAATATAAATGACAATCCAATAAAGACAATACCCGACTAAAAAGTATTTTCTGATATTAAATCACTCCAATTTCTCATTTGTAATTTAAATACGTCTAATTCAACTTATAATGGACCTCATGCTCCGTCAGCGTATCTAGCAACTCCTGAGAGATGCGGACTTTTTGTTTATTACTTGGCATACGGACATATAATTTTTCTGTCGGCTCAAAGACCTGAAAGTGTAATTTGACATCTCCTTTGTGTTGATCTAAGATTTCCTTAATTGTGTTTACACGAGCCTCAGCAACTTCCTTAATATCAATATTGATTGTCAATTTCTTTGCATTAGACTCCATCACATCCTGTAATTGTTGGATGAGATTGAACTGCGTTCTAGGGTCACTCTTTTTGCCTGTATCTCTATTGGTAAAACCATCTTTGATAAAGACCTTGGCATGAATAAAACTATTGGGTATTAAGAAATGTCTTAGTTTCAAATATTCCTCACCAAACATTCTAAACTCAAAAGTGTCTGTAAAGTCTTCTACGGAAAACATCGCCCAGCCTTTTCCGTTTTTAGAAACTCGATGCTGTACGTCTGTGATCACCCCGCCAAAAGTGAGTTCGCGACTTACAAACTCCCCCATTCTATAAAAATCAGATACCGTCGCGTTGCAAAAGGTCTCCATTTCGGTTTTGAAATCATCTAAGGGATGCCCAGAGATATAAACCCCTACGACTTCCTTTTCACGGCGGAGCTTCTCCATTGTGCCCCATTCTTCACAGGGTGGCACTTCAGGTTCTGGAATTTGCACTTCGCTCGCATCGCCAAACAAACTTACTTGTGCGCTATTTTCATTTTCTTGATAACGCGCGCCGTACTTGACTGCTTTTTCTAAGAAGGTGATTCCATCCCCTTCTTGATGGAAATATTGTGCTCTGTGGGTTTCTCCAAATTCATCAAAACCACCCGCCAGAGCCAAACTCTCAAAAGCCTTCTTGTTAGCCGCTCGTAAGTCAATACGCCGTGCAAAATCAAACACCGACTTATACCTTTCTTCTTGTCTATGTTCAACGATGGTGGCTACTGCTCCCGTTCCTACTCCTTTGATCGCTCCCATTCCAAAACGAACAGCGCCATTATCATTTACAGTAAACTTTCGAAAGGATTCATTAACATCCGGGCCTAAAACTTCCAGCCCCATGCGCTTTGCTTCTTCCATAAAGAAAGTTACTTGCTTGATGTCATTCATATTATTAGACAACACCGCTGCCAAATATTCCGCAGGGTAATGCGCTTTTAAATAAGCAGTCTGATAAGCAATCCATGCATAACAGGTCGAGTGGGATTTATTAAAGGCATAGGCCGCAAATGCTTCCCAATCCTTCCATACTTTCTCCAGCTGAACTTCATCATGTCCATTTTCACCAGCTTGCTTGATAAACTTCGGTTTCATTTTATCAAGAACAGATTTCTGCTTTTTCCCCATCGCCTTACGCAAGACATCAGCTTCACCTTTGGTGAAGTTGGCGAGCTTTTGAGATAGGAGCATTACTTGCTCTTGATAGACCGTAATCCCATAGGTTTCTTTGAGATACTCTTCCATCCCATCCAAATCATAGGTAATCTCTTCTTCTCCGTGCTTTCGCCGAACAAAAGACGGAATATACTCCATCGGTCCAGGGCGATACAAGGCGTTCATGGCAATCAAATCCTCAAAGACCGTAGGCTTGAGTGATTGCATGTGCTTTTGCATTCCAGGAGATTCATATTGGAATATACCAACCGTATCTCCGCGTTGGAATAATTCATAGGTCTTTTCATCATCCAGCGGAAAGTTCTCCGGATCCAAATCCACATCGTGGCGATACTTGACAAGTTTAACAGTATCCTTAATCAATGTAAGGGTCTTCAGACCCAAGAAATCCATTTTTAGGAGCCCTGCTTCTTCCACCACCGAGTTATCAAACTGGGTGACGTAGAGATCAGAATCCTTAGCCGTTGCGACAGGAACAAACTTCGTAATATCATCGGGTGTAATAATCACTCCACAAGCGTGGATTCCCGTGTTTCTCAAGGAACCTTCTAGTTGGCGCGCTTTACTTAGCATCTGTCCTTCTAGATCCTCCCCTTGTTCTAAGGTGATGAGTTCCTGCACTTTTACAAGATCGTCTGGACGAAACTGCTGCTTCAACTCGGCATCTGTCTTGCCAAAAATCTTACGCAATTTTGACATGGTCGGAATGAGCTTTGCAATCCTATCGGCATCACTTAGTGGTAGGTCCATGGCACGAGAAGTATCTCGTATTGACGACTTGGCCGCCATCGTTCCGTAAGTGATAATCTGGGCTACCTGATTGGCGCCATACTTATCAATTACGTACTGCATAACTCGGCCGCGACCTTCATCATCAAAATCAATATCAATATCGGGCATACTCACACGATCCGGATTCAAGAATCTCTCAAAAAGCAGATCGTACTTCAGTGGGTCAATATTGGTAATCCAGAGACAAAAAGCAACAACACTTCCTGCCGCCGATCCACGTCCTGGACCTACCGACACGTCCATGTTTCGAGCTGCTCGAATAAAATCCTCTACAATTAAGAAGTATCCAGGATATCCCGTCTTTTCAATTACGCTTAATTCAAAATCAAGACGCTCTGTAATTTCAGGCGTTAGTTCTTCGTATCGCTTGTTGGCTCCTACATAAGTTATGTGACGCAAAAACTTATTCTCCCCACGTTTCCCTCCGTCTAATTGATCTTCCTCAAACTGGAACTCTTCAGGAATATCAAAAGCTGGTAAGAGTACATCACGGGCCAATTCAAAAGGCTCAATTTTATCAATGACCTCTTGCACATTAAGAATGGACTCAGGCAAATCGGCAAAGAGGGTTTTCATCTCCTCTGGGCTCTTGAAATAATATTCTTGATTCTCCAGTCCGAAGCGATATCCACGACCACGGCCTTTTGGTGTAGCTACTTTTTCTCCCTCCTTTACACACAATAGGATATCGTGAGCATCAGCATCCTCTTTGTCGATGTAGAAGGTATTATTAGTAGCGACTAGTTTCAAGTTATGCTTTCGCGAAAGCGAGACAAGTACCGGCATCACACGTCGTTCATCATCCTGTCCATGACGCATAATCTCTACATAGAGGTCATCACCAAACTGCTCTTTCCACCATATCAGTGCCTCTTCCGCTTGTTTTTCGCCGACATTCAGAATTTTACTAGGTACTTCACCGTATAAATTTCCAGTGAGGACAATAAGGTCTTCCTTGTATTGCTCAATCACTTTACGATCGATACGTGGCACATAATAAAACCCATCGGTATAGGCGATAGATGCCATTTTTGCTAGGTTGTGATACCCATTTTTATTTTTAGCTAGGATAACGATTTGGTAACCGTTGTCTTTTTGACTTTTATTGGTGTGATCTAAACATACATTGAATTCACAGCCTATGATTGCCTTTAAAGGCATTTGGGTAGGTTCAATACCTTCAGCGACGGCTTCTTCATTTTCTGCTTTCGCGGAAGCGTTATACTTTCCGACAGCTTTTACAAAATGAAAAGCACCCATCATATTCCCAATATCAGTCATGGCAACTGCTGGCATCTGCTGCTTGGCAGCGGCATCCACCAAATCCTGCACACTGGCGGTCGACTGGAGAATGGAAAATTGAGAGTGGTTATGTAAATGCGCAAAGCGCACTTCCGAAAGCTGTGCGGTATTATCGGCGAGTTCTGTTTGCGAAATCGCTGGTTCCACATCTTTCTGCATTGCCTTGGCAATGCGCTCTGAAGCCTTCTTAAGGTTGGTGTGTTTGAGCCCAATTATTTGTATGATCTGCGGGTTATCCTGAGAAAATTGCTCAAAATAGTTAGGCTGCACATCTAACTGCTCCACCGTAAACGTACGCTGGCGTACCAATTCGAAAAAACAACGCGTCGTCGCTTCTACATCGGCAGTGGCATTATGAGCATCTCCAAAACCTTCTCCAAAAAGATGTTTATGCAGTTCGGTAAGGGTAGGCAATTTGAACCGGCCACCCCGTCCTCCAGGAATCTGACATAACTTGGCTGTTACTTCGGTGCACGTATCGAGCACCGGCAGCTTTTGAAGATCATTGCCAATTTGCAGTCGATGAAATTCGGCACCCATGATGTTGTTATCGAAACCAACATTTTGTCCAACGACAAACTTGGCCTTCGATAGCGCGATATTGAATTTTTCTAACACTTCACTCAGAGCGATTCCATCCCTTGAAGCGAGGGCTGTTGATATCCCGTGAATACGTTCAGCATCGTAGGGAATATCAAAGCCTTCGGGCTTGATCAAGTAATCCTGATGTTCAATTATCTTACCCATTGCATCGTGCAACTGCCAAGCAATCTGAATCGCTCGAGGCCAGTTATCACTGTCGGTTATGGGCGCTTTCCAATTCTTAGGAAGTCCTGTGGTTTCGGTGTCAAAAATCAGATACATAGGCAGAAAACAAGGAAAGAAAAATACGCATTTCTAGCGATTCAAAGGCTCTTTTTAGAGCAGTAGTTATTAACTTTTATGCACAAAAAAAGCGCCCTAGATTGGACGCTTTTTTTGTCTTTTTTTTATGCCTCCGTATGACTACACGCGACAGAATGAACATTTCATCCTTAGTAGTTTATAGTAAATTGTCCGTCCGTTATTTGAAAAGATCCGGTATCGAATACAAATTGCCCTTTGACGATTCTCTCCGCAGTATCATTTGAAATAATCTTTAACTGTCCTGAGGTTGACACACCAGATGCTGCAGTCACTGTATACACTCCCGTAATAGCACCTGCCTCTGTAAAGTCGTAATCTCCAGCACCTGTGTTAGACGGAAACTTAAGCGTAATATCTTGTGTTGATGTAGAACCAGAAATAGTCAAAACCCCGCCCGATAAAGCACTTGCTATAACCGTAGGATTAAAACTTACGGTATTGACTCTTGCCGTAAAGCTATCTGGAATTCCTGCATCATCATCATCTCCGTTAGGATCAAAAGGCTCTACGATAGGCACTCTATACATAACCCCTTGGCTAAAGGTCATCGTACGGCCATTTCGTACACCTGTAAAATCAAAGGTAGCATTGATAGAATTATCAGAATTGGTTCGAATTCGGATTTTTCCAACACCACCAGAGCCCGCCGTAGAAAACACATTTCCTTCTACATCCTCAAAAGAAGCAACATTGCCTCGGCCATTGCCACTAGCCAATCCTTCCGAAGATTGATTCAGCAGCCCTATAGTAAAACTCATTGTCTCAATATCCGTAGAGCCGTTGATAATCAAATTTCCTTGATCATTATAAAATGCACGTGCATCAATCGCTCTAAACAAGAGCGTATCGTTTTGTTTAGCCTGAAAACCGGGGGTATTGGTATCGATATCCTGACTACACGAAGCAAAAAGAAGAGCTACAATAGGTAAAAGTAGTAATTGTTTCATAATAACATAAAATAGGTGTAAAGCAAATGTACTGTAAAAAAGTAAATAACGTAATTGTGGCGTAAAAAATTGCGTATCTTTGCACCCTTAATAAAAACAGAGGTCGGGTACCTCAAAAATTAACGTTTATGTCAGTTAAAATTAGATTACAAAGACACGGTAAAAAAGGAAAGCCTTTTTACTGGATCGTAGCAGCAGATGCTCGCTCAAAAAGAGATGGTAAATTCTTAGAAAAACTAGGTATCTACAATCCAAACACAAATCCTGCAACTATCGAATTAGATATTGATGGATCTGTAACGTGGCTACAGAATGGTGCACAACCAACTGAAACTGCAAAACGCCTTTTGTCTTACAAAGGTGCTATGCTTAAAAATCACCTTGCTGGTGGTGTTCGTAAAGGAGCACTTACTGAAGAGCAAGCAGAAGAAAAGTTCAACGCTTGGTTAGATGAGAAGTCTGGACGTATTACGTCTAAAGAAGGAGATCTTTCTAAAGCTGCTGAAAAAGTAAAATCAGAAGCTCTTGCCGCTGAAAAAGCTGTAAATGATGCACGTATCGCTGCTGCACAGCCTGCTCCAGAAGTAGTCGCTGATGTTGAGGATGCTCCAGGTGCTGATGAAGCAACTGCAACAGCAGATTCTGAAGAATAAATAAAAACGCTTACGATGACTAAAGAAGAATGCTTCTACCTAGGGAAAATCGTAAGAAAGTACAGTTTCAAAGGCGAGTTACTAGCAAAGCTAGATACAGATGAGCCTGAAACGTATGTAGGAATGGAATCAGTATTCGTGGATTTTTCCGCAAATCTGGTTCCATTTTTTATTGAATCTTCTCAACTTCATAAATCGAGCTTACTTCGTTTTAAATTTGAAGATGTCGATACAGAAGAAGATGCAGAAGATCTTATAGGTACTGGCCTATATCTTCCCATGAACATACTGCCCAAACTAGAAGGTGACAAGTTCTATTACCATGAAGTAATTGGCTATACCGCCATCGACGCAACCTTTGGAGCCATTGGTACCATTACGCATATTAATGACAATACCTCTCAAGCTATTTTTGAGATTGATCATAACGGAACTGAAGTTCTCATCCCTATGATTGATGATTTTATCAAAAAATTAGATCGAGAAAAGAAAGAAATTCATCTGGAAGTTCCAGAAGGTCTTATTGATCTTTATATCTAGGAACACTGGATTCTACTTTTATAGTGCACACAGATGTCCCACACTCCTTTCCAATTCAAACAATTTACCGTCGCACACGATCGTTGTGCTGCCAAAATAGGCACCGATGGCGTATTATTAGGCGCATGGACGTCCTTAGAGAGTGAACCTGACTCGATTCTTGATATAGGAACCGGCACTGGTGTAATCGCTCTCATGCTCGCCCAACGTTCTTTTGCAGAAACCATAGATGCTATGGAACTGGATGATGATGCCTATGAGCAAGCCACAGACAATTTTGAAAACAGTGACTGGGCAGATCGTTTGTTTTGTTATCATGCGCATCTGTATGAGTTTGCAACAGAAATCGACGATCAATACGATCTTATCGTGAGCAACCCCCCTTTTTATGAATCTGACTATAAATCCCAAGATGCTGCTCGTGATCAAGCACGTTTTGACGACGCCATGCCTTTTGAGCTATTAATAGGTGCTGTACAACGCTTACTTACGGAGGCTGGCACCTTTCATGTGATTATACCCTATCAAAGAGAGCAAGAGTTTATAGACATCGCAGAAAGAGGCAACCTATTTCCAACACGAATTACGCATGTCCAAGGAACGCCAACTTCCGAAATAAAGCGAAGTTTGATGGAGTTTTGCTTTCGCGAAAGCACACCTATAATAACGCCTCAAATCAACACGCTAATTATTGAAAAATCGCGTCACGACTATACGGATGAATATATCCAACTTGTACAAGATTTTTACCTTAACATGTAAACCATATTTGTGGGATTACGGCTTTACGTTCAAAATAGTACTTAAAATTAAAGTGGCAAAAGAAAACGATTTCGTTACCTTTGTATATCTAAAAAAACTACGATGAAGCCAGATCTTTTTGAAGCTCCAGATTACTACAATCTTGATGACTTACTTACAGAAGAACATAAATTAATTCGCGACTCTGCCAGAGCATGGGTAAAGCGTGATGTATCTCCTATTATAGAGGAAGCCGCTCAAAATGCGATCTTCCCAAAATCTATCATTCCTGGTCTTGCAGAAATTGGTGCTTTTGGGCCTTACATTCCTGAAGAATATGGAGGACCTGGCCTAGATCAGATCTCTTATGGATTGATCATGCAAGAAATCGAACGCGGAGATTCTGGTGTTCGCTCAACAGCCTCAGTACAATCATCACTGGTGATGTATCCGATTTGGAAATACGGAAGCGAAGAACAACGTCAGAAATTTTTACCAAAACTAGCTACCGGTGAATTCATGGGGTCTTTTGGTCTTACAGAACCTGATCACGGTTCTAATCCTTCAGGAATGGTCACTAGTTTCAAAGATATGGGCGACCACTATCTTTTAAATGGAGCGAAGCTTTGGATCTCTAATAGTCCTTTTTGTGATGTTGCCGTTGTTTGGGCAAAAAATGAAGAAGGTCGTATTCACGGACTTCTCGTAGAAAGAGGCATGGAAGGGTTTTCTACACCAGAAACTCACAACAAATGGTCCTTGCGTGCTAGTGCCACTGGAGAATTGATTTTTCAAGATGTCAAAGTCCCTAAAGAAAATCTTCTCCCAAACAAGTCAGGCCTTGGTGCTCCTTTAGGATGCTTGGACTCTGCTCGTTTTGGAATTGCTTGGGGAGCTATTGGAGCTGCCATGGATTGCTATGATACTGCCTTGCGTTATGCAAAGCAACGTATCCAATTTGGAAAACCTATTGCCGCCTTCCAATTACAACAAAAGAAACTCGCTGAAATGATTACTGAAATCACGAAAGCACAATTATTAGCTTTCCGATTGGGACAGCTCAAAAATGAAGACAGAGCCACTTCTGCACAGATTTCAATGGCCAAAAGAAACAATGTGGACATGGCGATCAAAATTGCACGTGAAGCTCGTCAAATATTAGGAGGCATGGGTATCACTGGAGAATACAGTATCATGCGTCATATGATGAACCTAGAGAGTGTTATTACCTACGAAGGTACTCATGATATTCATCTTCTGATTACTGGTTTAGACATCACAGGAGAAAACGCTTTTACATAATGAAAAAAAGCGTTCTAGCCATCTTGCTTTTTTTAGCTTTAGGCAACCTGCATGCCCAGCAAAAAAGAGATCTTAAAGAAGTGGACTTAGATGCCATGCTGGATGAAACCCAATTTGCAAGCGACCATGAAGACTATGTAGATCTGATCTGGTGGATCCCAATGGAATATTGGAAAGCTGTGTATGCTCAAGATTCTTCCATTCCAATAGATGAGGCCAAAGAAATGACCGCCTTACTTGAAAACTATGATATTGTAGCAGCAGTTCGCGGTAAAATAGGATATTTTGGAGGTGTTACCTTTCAAGATGAAGTAAGCATTCGCAAGGATCTTATTTTTGAATATGATGGCATTACGTATGATCCTATGGACAATAACGACATCGATGCGGACCTCAAGAGTTTTATTGACATCATGCGCCCCATGTTTTCCAATATGATGGGTAATATGGGAGAAAATCTATACTTTGTGGTGTATCAAGATGGCGCAAGCGAAAGTGCTATAATTGATCCATATAGTGATAAAAAATTGACACTTACACTTAGTGATTTTTCTGATAATTTACAATTTCCTTTGTCTAGTCTCTTACAGCCTAAGAAATGCCCGAAAGACGAGGCGCTGTTCAATGGAAAATGGTCGTATTGCCCACACCATGGTGATGCTTTAACACTGCAAAATTAAGTATCAAGAATTCATCTACGAACCTATAATTCACGCCCCTTATCCTTCATAGTTTAAGGGGCCTTTTTTAAAAAGCGCTAAGTCAATTGTTTTTTTAACAATTACGCATCCCAGTCACAGAATTATATTTTAAACAAATACCTCCTGCTGGTCTCTTCGAAGCTCATATTTTTTTTGGATATTTAAGGTATGAATTCAAGACAGCGTCTCGACCGTGCATATAAAAATGCCAAGGTGGTCGAATTTTCAGATACAGACAAGTTTATTTTTTTCTCCGATTGTCATCGAGGAGATAAAAGTTTTGCTGATGATTTCGCGCGCAATGAAAATATTTATTATCACGCCCTCAAACACTATTTTAAAGAAGGATTTACCTACTGTGAATTAGGAGATGGTGACGAGTTATGGGAAAATATTTCTTTCGAAAGTATTCTAAGAGCACATAAGAATGTATATCAATTGCTTCAGAAGTTTCATTTTGATAACCGACTGCATTTAATCTGGGGAAATCACGATATGGTCTATCGAGATCCTGATTATGTACAAAAACATTTAAGTACCTATTTCGACACTAGAGACAATCGAAATGAAGTTCTTTTTAAAAACCTTGAATATCATGAAGCCGTTGTTTTAAAACACTGCGACAGCCAACAAGAACTTTTTTTATGCCATGGACATCAAGCCGATTGGATGAATTATCACGCTTGGCGATTGAATCGATTTATGGTTCGCCTCATCTGGAAACCACTTCAAATTTTTGGTATTTCAGATCCTACGAGCCCTGCAAAGAATTATAAGGAACTAATCAAAGTTGAGCGCAGACTTAAAAAATGGATTACGGACAACGGCAACTTGCTTACTATTGTAGGGCATACACACAGACCTCGTTTTCCAGAACCCGGCGACATTGCTTTTTTTAACGATGGAAGCTGTGTTCACCCTAGAAGCATTACAGGAATTGAAATTGAAAACGGAGAAATTACCCTTATAAAATGGCAGGTTTCTACCAATGATGAAGGCAATTTACGTGTCATCAGAATACCACTTGAAGGTCCTAAAAAACTGAGTGATTATAAGACTACTTAAGATCGCTATCGCTTCTTGTTAATTATGCAAGGTTCCGGAGACCTTGGCGTGTGTGGCTTTTGCGAAAGCTAGAAACTCAGGGAAACAGGTGTAATTACACGGAAGTATTCCATAAAGTAACGAGGTTGTTGAAAATCACACCTCTGGCGCCAATCTAACTTGAAGACCCTCAAGATCAGGATGCATATGTATCTGACAGCCTAATCGACTATTGTCTTCAACATTAAAGGCTTCAGCCAGCATTGCATCTTCATCGTCTGAAATCTCGGGAAGTTCGTGCTCTGACTCTACATAGCATTGACAAGACGCGCACATCGCCATACCACCGCAAATACCAATGGTTCCTTCAGGAGCTAACTCATACGCCCGTACAATCTCCATGAGATTCATGTTCATATCCGTTGGAGCATCAACAGCATGCTGCACCCCTTCGCGGTCTATGATCTTTATTTTGATGTCACTCATTATTCTATCGCTTTTACAACAGCTTTTGGCGCTTCCTTCTTAGATCCATCAAAACCAGTTACGCCACCTACCGTGGTATATTTCATAACATACCGCTTATCAGGAAAAATACGTTGAAAAGCACTTTGACACATAAGCGTCGCTTCGTGAAAACCACAAAGAATTAGTTTCAATTTACCTGGATACGTATTCACGTCCCCTATGGCGTAGATCCCAGGAATATTGGTTTGATAATCCAAGCTATTGTCAACCTTAATTGCATTTTTTTCTATTTCCAAACCCCAGTCGGCGATGGGACCGAGCTTTGGCGCTAAACCAAATAAAGGCACAAAATGATCTGTCTCTAGTTCGTAAGTGCCCCCCTCTTTTTTAATAGTTACTGACGTTACATGACCCTCCCCAGAAACTCCTACAATTTCCGCCGGAGTTATGAGCTTTATTTTACCTTGGTTTTTGAACTCTTGAACCTTGTCTACACTATCTAATGCACCTCGAAACTCATTGCGCCTATGCACTAAAGTTACTTCACTCGCAACATCTGCCAAGAAGATACTCCAATCCAAGGCACTATCTCCTCCTCCTGCAATGACTACTTTTTTATCTCGATACAATTCAGGGTCACGGATGATATACTCTACGCCATAATCTTCAAAATTTGCGATTCCCTCAATAAGTGGCTTTCGGGGCTCGAAACTCCCCAAACCTCCTGCAATGGCCACTATGGGTGCATGGTGCTGGGTTCCTTTATTTGTTGTCACAACAAAACTTCCGTCTTCTTGTTTTTCGATTGTTTGAGCCCGTTCACCTAAAGTAAAACCAGGTTGAAAAGGCTCAATTTGTTTCATCAAATTATCTACCAAATCTCCAGCAAGAACCTCTGGAAAGGCAGGGATATCGTAAATCGGTTTCTTTGGATAAATCTCAGAACATTGTCCACCAGGTTGCGGCAATGCGTCAATAAGATGACATTTTAACTTAAGCAGTCCGGCTTCAAAAACCGTAAATAATCCGGTGGGACCTGCTCCTATAATTAGTATATCTGTTTTAATCATTTTTTGCAATTATGCTTTCGCGAAAGCGAATTTACACTACCTAACATTCAAGAAGAATGACAACGATTAGTCTTTAATGGGTCACGTTAATGACACTTTCGATTTGTGGAGCATACTTTTTAATCGTCATTTCCACGCCTGTTTTTAAGGTCATCTGATTCACAGAGCACCCTACACAGGCACCTTCAAGTTGCACGCGAACAATGGTTCCATCGTCAATGCCAAGTAAGACAATATCACCACCATCACTTTGTAAAAATGGCCGAATTTCATCCAACGCATCTTCCACTTTCAAATGTAGTTCTTGATCTGTCATATTCTAATTTTTTATAGCAGAACAACCTGCCATAGTGGTTATTTTGATGGCCTCCGTTGCTGGTAAATCTTTGTTTCTACGTACGGTTTCTTCTACCACATTTCGCGTAAGCTCCTCAAAAGCTAAGGCTGTAGGCGTACCTTCTTGCATTGCTGCAGGACGACCAACATCTCCCGCTTCACGAATACTCTGCACAAGCGGCACTTCTCCAAGTAAGCGAATTTTTAAATCTTCAGCAAGATGCTTTGCACCTTCTTTTCCGAAAATATAATATTTGTTTTCTGGCAATTCTTCTGGCGTGAAATATGCCATATTTTCAATGATTCCCAGTACAGGCACATTAATACTCTCCTGCTGAAACATTGCCACCCCTTTCTTGGCATCAGCGAGTGCTACATTTTGTGGCGTACTTACAACCACAGCCCCAGTAATAGGTAGCGCTTGCATAATACTCAAGTGAATATCTCCTGTTCCCGGAGGTAAATCCAAGAGTAAGAAATCCAATTCCCCCCATGCAGCATCAAATATCATTTGATTCAGGGCTTTGGAAGCCATAGGCCCTCTCCAAATTACAGCTTGATCTGGCTTGGTGAAGAACCCAATAGACAGCACTTTGACACCATAGTTCTCTACGGGCTTCATTTTTGATTTTCCATCGACCATTACTGACAATGGACGCTCGTTGACTACATCAAACATAATTGGAACGGAAGGTCCGTAAATGTCGGCGTCTAATATACCTACTTTAAACCCCATTTTTGACAAAGTAACCGCGAGGTTTGAGGTCACTGTTGACTTCCCAACTCCTCCTTTTCCAGAAGCAACTGCAACGATGTTCTTTATACCTGGGATGGATTTACCCTTAATTTCATTTGATTCAGGCGCAGCTGTTCCTGTTGCTGGCGCCGGTGCTTGTACGTTTACATTCACTTTAACTTGTGCTTTTGCATACACTTTGTCGTGAATAGTTTTTAAAATATCAACCTCAGCCTTTTTACGTGCTTGAAGCGTTGGGTTCGTAATGGTAATATCTACGACCACCTCATCACCAAACGTTAATATATTGGTCACAGCTCCGCTGTCTACCATATTTTCTGCAGCACCTGGAGCAGTAATTGTCTTCAATGCCTCTAGAATGTCATTCTTCTGTAGTTTCATAGCTCTTTATAAATACAATTGGGTCTATTTATCTAGACTAATTCTAAATGCAAAGATACGGTGTAAAGTCGGATATTTGAAACAGCCTAATGCCTTTTAATTGAAGGGGGAATACGTTGATTTTAACGTGGAAATGAACGGCCAACATGAGGATTATTGGCCTATTTAGAATACATACAAAGAGATCAGAGACCTATTCGATCCCGCCTAACTCTATTACTGGGTCCCAATAGTTTTTTTTAAAATTGACTACAGCATCCTCTTTAACCTTGATTCCTTCTTCCTCCAGCATTTGCTCCATCGCGATAGAGCTACCAAAGTGCATTTTACCCGTGAGCAATCCTGCTCTATTGACAACGCGATGCGCAGGTACGTCAGGATATTTTCCCGCTCCATTCATTGCCCAGCCAACCATACGCGAACTTCCAGCAGCCCCTAAGTATCGCGCAATAGCACCATAGCTCGTTACACGACCCTTTGGAATTAGGCGCACGACATCGTATACATTTTCAAAAAAATTTTCTGTTGTTGGAGCGTATTTCATTCGTAGTACAAGATTCTAATGAAGGTAATGATTACCAAAATGAGCATCAAACTCGCCATAAAGTAATTAGAGTATTTAGCAAAACTCTCCGATTTCTTATTAATCCTACCAAAGAAAAATACATACCCATAAAGCGATGCAAAAGTACCGAGCGCCGCTGATGTCATAAAAACAGTGATTGCTATGATATCGTAAGACACTTTTCCACTCACGTTCAGTGCGGCTCCTAACGCACAGAAATACGGAATAGGCAGTACGTTTAAAGCAGACATCATCATGCCCTTTGCGAGACTGCGTAGTCCAGCATTCTTTGGAACTTTTACTTGTTGTACCTGGGTTCTTTTTGCCTTAATAAAGAAAAACACTGCCAAAATTAAGAATACAACCAATCCAGCACGCAGTAGCATATTAGTCACAAACGGATGTCCAAAAATATATTTGGCGAGCAGAATAGCGATCAGCGCCTGAAGCAGGACAACAATAGAAGCTCCTATGGCGACTAAAGTCCCGTTCTGCTTTCCGTGTTGGACACAGGTTTTTGCCACAGACATATTAATAAGTCCAGGAGGTAGCACACCTGCAAAGGCAGCAAAAAAAGTAATAAGGAAGAGTTTAGTAATCTCCAATATCAGGTCGTTAGTTCACTCTAAATTTAATATAAGTTATGGGTTTTCCTTGCGCTAGGTATTGTTTTTCATAAAAAGTCTGAATTTCTACCACTTCTTTAGGAGAATACTCATTTTTATAAACATCATGATTTGCGTGTAAAATCTCATGTCCTTCTCCGTGCAAAAGCCCTAATGTATAGCCGTGCATAAATTCAGAATCTGTTTTAAGATTGATGAAGCCACCCGGTTTAAGAACCTGTTTGTATTTCTGTAAAAACTCCGTATTCGTCATTCTATGTTTGGTCCGTTGAAATTTAATTTGCGGATCTGGAAAGGTAATCCATATCTCGTCTACTTCCGCTTTCGCGAAAGCGTACGTTATCAATTCAATTTGAGTACGCATAAAACCTACATTAGGCAAACCTTCTTCCAGTGCCGTTTTAGCTCCTCTCCAAAATCGAGCTCCCTTTATATCAATGCCTATAAAGTTTTTATCAGGATACGCCTGGGCCAAACCTACAGAATACTCGCCCTTTCCACAACCCAATTCTAAAACTATTGGGTTATTGTTTTTGAAAAAATCAGCATTCCACTTACCTTTAAGAGCAAATTCACCACTGGTAAGTTCTTCCCGCGAGGGTTGAATTACGTTTTCAAAAGTTTCGTTTTCACGAAAACGCTTTAATTTATTTTTACTTCCCACGTTATTATTTAATATTTTGGTAAAACTAAGAAAACTTTTAGAAGTCATTGCTATAAGATCTTTGTACTTATGAAGCAAACACCGACTATTTTGGTAGCCCCTCTTAATTGGGGCCTTGGACATGCAACCCGCTGCATTCCGATCATTCGATCCTTACAAGCCAATGGTTTTGGAGTGCTTATAGGAAGTGACGGAGCTTCCTTAGCATTACTTCGCCAAGAGTTTCCGGAAATTCAAACAATTTGCTTACCGTCTTACCACATTTCTTACGCAAAAAAAAAGAATCAGTTTAAAACTCATTTTTTACGCCGTTCACCTAAACTACTTAAAGCTATTCGAGCAGAGCACAAGGCTTTAGAGGGTCTTATTACGACCCATCATATAAGCGGTGTCATTTCAGATAATCGATTGGGTCTTTACAGTTCGAGAATACCAACCGTCTTTATGACGCACCAACTACAAGTTCTCAGCGGGTTTACAACTCCACTGACCACCTATTTACACAGACGGTTTGCCAAACGATTTGATGAATGCTGGGTCCCCGATTATCAAGGAGAACCTAATGTAAGTGGTGCTTTAGGTCATCCTAAAAAAATACTTCCCAACGTTCGATATATAGGGCCTCTCAGTAGGTTTAAGAAGGATATACTGCCTAAAAAATGGGATATTTTAGCATTAATTTCAGGCCCCGAACCTCAGCGCACTTACCTGGAAGAAAAACTGCTCTTTGAATTAAAAAAGTACAACGGTAACGTATTATTAATACGTGGAGTGATTGAAACAAAGGAAACAAGACAGCTAAAAAATATTACCATTAAAAATTACTTGACGTCTCAAGAACTTGAAAAAACATTAAATCAAAGTGCTGTCGTCATTTCGCGATCTGGCTATACCACCATTATGGATTTAATTGCCTTGGAAAAAAAGGCTTTTTTTATTCCTACCCCAGGACAAACGGAGCAAGAATATTTGGCACTGCGCTTAAAATTATTGCGCATTGCACCTTTTTGTACTCAAGAAACTTTTACAATCAAGAATCTAGCGAGGCTCTCCGTCTATCGCGGTTTTCAAAAAATGCCTAAGTCCACTGATTTAAATGATATCTTCGGCTTGTTCAAGGGTGAAAGAAAACTCAGAACCAACTCCAAATTCACTCTCAACATAGATGCGTTCATCATGAGCATCAATAATGTGTTTAACTATAGAAAGACCGAGTCCTGAACCCCCTACTTTACGATTTCCTGATTTGTCAACACGATAAAAGCGTTCAAATAATCGTGTGAGATGTTCTTCAGCGATACCTTCTCCATTATCCGTAATACGGACAATAATCTTGTTTTGAATCAGATGCTGAATACTCACTTCTGTGGTGCCATTCTCTTTTCCATATTTAATAGAATTCTCTAAGAGATTTGTGAGGAGTTGTTGAATTCGCTCTTCATCGGCGTTGACCATTATTGGTTCTTCATAATCCCTTTCGAAGGTAAGTGTGATATTTCTTTTGGCGGTCTTCAATTCCAACATATCAAAGGTAGATTTCACGACCTTAACGATATCAAAATAACTATAATTGATATTTAAGTCTCCTACTTCCAGTTTGGTAATCATATCAAGATCGTTCACCAAATATATAAGGCGTTCTACTCCTGCGCCTGCACGCTGCAAATACTTCTTCCGGACCAGTTTGTCTTTGATTGCACCATCTAGCAAAGTCAATACATAGCCTTGAACAGTAAACAGTGGGGTTTTGAGTTCGTGAGCCACATTACCAATAAAATCTTTACGATATTCTTCTTGGATTCGAAGTGCTTCAATTTCTAATTTCTTGCGTGTAGCGTACTGTTGGACCTCCTTTTTGAGCATGTCCATATCTGTAGTCACTTTTCTTGGAGTAAGGCTCGCTTCCTCTAATAAGGTAACCTCTTCATATATTTTCTTTACTCTTTGATAGATAAAGAGTTGAATCCTTGTTTGAACGATTATGAAGATAAAAACAAAGCAAATTACAGCAAACAACCATAGATAAGAATCTACTGCAAGTTTTGCAAAGTATCCAAATGCCCAAAACACTCCCGTAAGAAAAAGAGAAGAGTAGATTGCAGTTGCGAACGCAAAACCATAGGACCTTTTAAAGTCTTTAGCCATTATACGACAAATTTATAGCCAACACCTTTAATCGTTTTAAAGGAATCATCGCCTATTTTCTCTCGCAATTTACGAATATGTACGTCAATAGTTCTTCCGCCTACTACAACTTCATTACCCCACACACGATCGAGGATATCTTCGCGCTTAAAAACTTTACCAGGTTTGGACGCTAATAGAGAGAGCAACTCAAACTCCTTTCTAGGCAAGATAATCTCTTCTTTGCCTTTTAAAATCTTATACTCTCCACGATCAATAACGATATTACCCACTTTGACAATATCTTGACTATCCTCCTCATTTTTGATGCGCCGCAATAATGCTTTAACGCGACTGAGTAAAACTTTGGGCTTTATAGGTTTGGTGATATAGTCATCAGCGCCAGCGTCAAAACCTGCCACCTGGCTATAATCCTCGCCTCTTGCAGTCAAGAATGTAATAACCGTTTCAGAAAGTTCGGGATTTTTTCGAATCATCTCACAGGCCTCAATGCCATCCATTTCAGGCATCATCACATCTAAAATAACAAGGTGCGGTTTATGTTTTTTAGCAAGCTTTACGGCCTCTAGGCCGTTTTCACCAGTGATTACTTGATACCCAGCATTGGTAAGGTTATAACCCACAATTTCTAGAATATCCGGTTCGTCATCTACGAGTAATATTTTTAAATCTTTCTTTTTCATATTTCCTTGGCAAATCTAGCTTAAAGATAACCATTATATCACAGCTTCTCATTACGCTAGGGCAAGGTAATTTTTTAGCTGAAAGGGGCATATCAATCCTATATTAACAATACGTTAAATAAAAGCTTTCGCGAAAGCACACTTTTTAATTATTAAAAAAGGCCCCTCTTCATCAAGGTGCTTTTCCTTTTTTGGTAATTCCCATTTTAGATACCTTTGCATCGCAATGCAAGAAGAACTCCGAACCCGAATATTTACTATCACAACTGCTGCTCAATTTCAAGAGCTCGCATTGGACATCTTTCGATATCAATTCGAGCAGAACGCCACCTATCGTTCTTTTTGTGATCTGCTTTACATTCACCCTAGTGATGTAAAGTGTATTGAAGACATTCCATTCCTTCCCATAGAATTTTTCAAAACTAGAGACATCCGCGCTACCAAGGATCCAATTCAAACCACATTCACCAGTAGCGGGACAACGGGAACTGCAACCAGCAAACATCATGTTTCAGACCTAAAGCTGTACGAAAAGAGTTTTATGACGGCATTTACCGCTACATACGGAAACATTGAAGACTATGTGGTTTTAGCCCTGCTACCATCCTACTTGGAAAGATCCGGTTCCTCCCTTGTTTATATGGTAGATGCTCTCATTAATCAAAGCAATCACACCGATAGTGGCTTTTACCTAAAGGATCATTTCGCTTTAAGCGAAAAACTGCATGCTCTAAACAAAACAGACACAAAGGTCTTACTCATCGGGGTTTCTTTTGCTTTATTAGACCTCACTGAAAGCCATTCATTCACGCTCAAAAATACCATTGTAATGGAAACAGGAGGCATGAAAGGCAGACGCAAAGAGATCATCCGAGAAGAGCTACACGACTTGCTGCGCCAAGGGTTTGGCATCACAAATATTCATAGTGAGTATGGCATGACCGAATTACTATCCCAAGCTTATGCTAAGGATGATGGCGTATTTCATTGTCCTCCATGGATGAAGGTGTTCACGCGTGATCCTGAAGACGCGCTTAGTTTATATTCAGACACTACAACCGGCGGACTTAATATTATAGACCTCGCCAATCTAGACTCCTGCGCATTTATAGCGACTCAAGACCTAGGTAAAGTCTATCCCAATGGCACTTTTACAGTCGCTGGACGGTTTGATAATTCAGACATTCGAGGCTGCAACTTAATGGCCTTGTAAAAAAAGTATCTCAAAAATGTAATGCATTCTATTTTTTGCGACCTAAGGGGTGTAAAAAGATAGACAATGAAAGCCATCATAACCTTCCTTATTGTTTTAGTGAATTTTAGTGCTTTTGCCCAACACACAAATTACAACCTTAAAAAAGGCTATGCCGCTGAAGGGTATGATGTGACATCATATTTTGAAAATAATCCCATAGCAGGTGACAAGAAATTTTCTACTACTTATGACGGCGTAAAATTTAAATTTGTATCCCAATCCAACTTAGATACCTTCAACGCAAATCCAGAAAAATTTGCACCCCAATATGGCGGATATTGCGCCTATGCAGTGGCTGTGAAAGGTGAGAAAATTGGGATTGATCCAAAAACTTTTGAGATTCGTGATGGGAAGCTTTACCTCTTTTATAATTCTTGGGGTGTAAACACCTTAGAAAAGTGGAAAGAAGAAGGGGCAAACACCTTACAAGGACAAGCAGATGCCGCGTGGACTGACATAAAAGATAAGTCTTAAAACCGACTTGAAAATATAAAAAATTGATTGGTTAGTTCGTTAGAAAACCCCAGTATACGCTCTTGTATTCTGGGGTTTTCGCATGCTCTATATCGCACGAATTACAAAGTAGTTTTTTTTACCTCGTTGTAAAAGCACAAATTTATTATTAATCAGTTCCGTTGGATTGATAACAAAATCTTCTCCTACTTTTTCTTTATTTACCGAAATAGAATTCTCTTTAAGCGCACGTCGTGCCTCACCATTTGACTTTAGGAATCCCGTTTTCTCTGCCAAAGCAGCGACAATGCCAAGACCCGCTGTAATTTCACTCATAGGAATCTCAGCCTGTGGTACTCCTTCAAACACATCTAAAAACGTTGACTCGTCTAGGGTTTTTAGATCATCTCCAGTGGATTTTCCAAATAAGATATTGGAAGCTTTGACAGCATTCTCTAGCGCTTCTTCTCCATGAACCGTCACCGTCACTTCTTCGGCAAGGCGCTTTTGAAGGCTACGCATATGTGGCGCTTCAGCATGTTGAACGACGAGCGTTTCAATCTCTTCCTTTTCCAAAAAAGTGAATATCTTGATATACTTTACTGCATCATCATCACTGGTATTTAACCAGTACTGGTAAAACTTATATGGAGAGGTTCTTTTAGCATCCAACCAGACATTCCCACCTTCACTTTTTCCAAACTTACTTCCGTCTGATTTTGTAATAAGTGGGCACGTAAGGGCATATCCTTTTCCACCAGCGATACGACGAATGAGTTCCGTACCTGTAGTAATATTTCCCCATTGATCACTTCCTCCCATTTGGAGTGTACAATCATTTTCTCTGTATAAATGCAAGAAATCATAGCCCTGCACCATTTGGTAGGTAAACTCCGTAAAAGACATCCCATCTGCTGATTCTCCAGTGAGTCGACTCTTTACAGAATCTTTGGCCATCATATAATTGACCGTAATGTGTTTTCCAATATCTCGTATAAAATCAAGGAATGAAAATTCCTTCATCCAATCATAGTTATTCACCATAACCGCTTCATTTACATTGCCCGATGAAAAATCCAAGAAGTGAGATAATTGCTGGCGCACACATTCTTGATTGTGCGCTAAAGTTTTTTCATCCAGGAGATTACGCTCCGAAGATTTTCCTGAAGGATCTCCTATCATTCCTGTTGCTCCACCAACCAATGCAAAGGGTTTATGCCCTACCCTTTGAAAATGAGCCAATAGCATAATAGGCACCAAATTTCCAATATGTAAGGAATCTGCTGTAGGGTCAAAACCTACATAAGCACTACGCATTTTTTCCATCAAGTGCTCTTCAGCTCCAGGCATGGTATCGTGTACCATTCCTCTCCACTGCAATTCTTCTACAAAATTCTTAGTCATGTCATTCTTTTTAAGGAATGCAAAGATAAAAATATGAACGAGAGCAACACGCGCTCTGCACACTTGTTTCTATCAAAATATTTTGAAGGTCACCTTTAAAAACATCTTTCCAACGTATCTTTAACACATGATTTTAGTTACAGGAGGAACCGGACTTGTAGGAAGCCATCTTTTATTGGCCCTCACTAAAGAAGAGGACTCTGTGGTTGCCCTCTATAGGTCTCAAGATAAAATTGCGAAGGTTGAGCAATTTTTCGCTTTCGCGAAAGCGGAAACACAATTTCCCATCATCCATTGGGTTCAAGCTGACATCACAGATATTCCTGCCCTAGAAATTGCTTTTAAAGGGATTACTAAAGTCTATCACTGTGCCGCTATGATCTCCTTTGATCCCTATAGTTTCAATCAATTGCGAAAAAGCAATGGTGAAGGCACGGCCAATGTGGTGAACCTCTGTCTTAGTCATGAGATTACCAAACTTGTCTACCTCAGTTCGATTGCTACGCTGGCAAAAACACCTAACACGCCCATTGATGAAGAGAATCACTGGGATCCTAATGTCCCTAATTCGGTTTATGCAATCACCAAATATGGAGGAGAAACGGAAGTGTGGCGAAGTACACAAGAAGGACTGAATGCGCTTATTTTTAATCCGGGCATCATCTTGGGAGCCGGTGATTACACGAGCGGTAGTGGCACTCTTTTTGGACGGGTAAACAAAGGATTCAACTATTATACAAAAGGCGGCTCCGGAGTGATCGATGTTCTAGATGTGGTAGACATCATGATCCAAGGCATGGAAAGTGACATTGTAAACGAGCGCTTTGTACTTGTAGCCCAAAATTGGACTTACAAAACCTTACTGTCTGAAATAGCAGCAGCATTAGACAAGAAAGAGTCCAAACGAGCTTTGACTAGCGGTGTACTTAACCTAATATGTTTTTTAGATACCGTAAGAGGTCTCTTTTTGCGAAAGCGTAGCTTTACCAAAATTGATGCTACATCCGCTCAGGAAATTTCTGAATTCTCTAATGCGAAGGCTAAGGCTTATTTTAATTACAAACCGAGAGACATAACTGCATGTATTGAACGCGTTGGAGTACACTTTAAATCTCAGCGGAGCTAGATAAGGATGATCGTTGACGCCGTACCTTGGGCGCGTTTAACGTATCTCCTTTCGCTTTTCTAATGCTATCCCGTTTACGGCGTGCTTTAACTTCTGCCGTTCGGATAGAGTCCTTTTGTTTTTGAAACACTGCCTCTTCAGCTTGCAACTTCTGATGCAAGGCATCTACGCGCTTTTGCACATTTTGATACATCGTTTTGTAATTTTCAGAGTCAGAGGCATAGTATACCGTACTTTGCGCATACTGCAGGCTATCAATACTATGCTTTTCGAACACATAGGTGTCTGGAGAAACATTATTTCTTTTAAGTTGTTGCACATTAAAGCCCCTCGCGGCATTCACTAGTGCTATATCGTAAATGATATTCTCCATTTTATCTCTTTCAATAAGATTTTCTGGAGATGTAACCTTGGCAATATCCTGACAACTTATGAGCAGGAGTAGTAAGGCACTATAGAGGATACATTTTTTCATTATCGATCAAAAGTGAGACGTTCACCGCGCACACCGTCATACACTTTAAAATTTTTATACGCCAGACGCCCATTGACAAAAGTATGTGTCACACGAGACTTGAAGGTTGTTCCTTCAAAAGGGGACCAACCGCATTTATAAAGAATATTATCCTTCTGTACGGTCCATGGATTGTTTAAATCTACCAATACTAAATCGGCCTTATATCCTTCCCTTATGTAACCTCGCTTTTCTATCTCAAAGAGAATCGCCGGATTATGACACATCTTCTCCACGATTTTTTCAAGACTAATTTTACCTTCATGATAAAATTCGAGCATTGCTGGCAGCGCATGCTGCACAAGAGGGCCGCCGCTAGGGGCTTTGGCATATACATTATCTTTCTCCTCTAGAGTATGCGGTGCGTGATCTGTAGCTATAACATCCAAACGATCATCTAGCAGCGCTTTAAAAAGTTCTTCTCTGTCTGAGGCTTTTTTCACAGCAGGATTCCATTTGATAAGACTACCTTTCTCTTCATAATCCTCATCTGAAAACCAGAGGTGATGAATACAAACTTCTGCGGTAATCTTCTTTTCTTTTAGCGGTATCTTATTATCAAAGAGTTTCGTTTCTTTTCCAGTAGACACGTGAAACACATGCAACCGTGCTCCTGTTTTCTTAGCGAGGGCTATGGCTCTAGACGAAGAAATATAACAAGCTTCTTCACTGCGAATTATGGGATGAAACTGCATAGGAATGTCATCTCCATAGCGTTCTTCGTAAATCTTAAAATTTGCCCGTATTGTCCCTTCATCTTCACAATGTGTCGAGATCAATAAATCTGTTGATGAAAATATTTTTTCCAAAACAGCTTCATCGTCTACGAGCATATTTCCAGTAGAACTCCCTAAAAACAATTTTAGACCAGCCACTGTTTTCTTATCTACTTTAAGGATCTCGTCCAAGTTATCATTAGTACCTCCAAACATGAAAGAATAGTTCGCTGTACTAGTTTGAGCCGCTATATCAAACTTTGCTTCGAGCTTTTCAATGGTGGTACTTTGAGGATTGGTATTAGGCATCTCAATAAAGGAGGTAATCCCTCCTGCAACTGCAGCACGGGATTCTGTCTCAATAGTTGCTTTATGCGTTAAACCGGGTTCTCTAAAATGTACTTGGTCATCAATAACACCAGGCAATAAGTATTTCCCCTCAGCATAAAAAATATTAACATCTGCCGACTTGGCGCTTATGTTATCACCAATCTCCACGATGAATCCTTTCTCAATAAGGACATCTCCGTAAAATATAGCTCCCTCATTTACAATGTGGGCATCTTTTATCAATATTTGCTCCATGTGCTATCGCTTCTTAAATAAATGCTGTAATCGCATCTTAATGACGCCAAAAACAGCTTCAGAAATAATTCCTGTACTCATTTTACTTTGACCTTTGGTTCGATCTGTAAATACAACAGGCACCTCTTTAATTTTGAAGTTACAAAGATAGGCCTTGTATTTCATTTCTATCTGAAAGGCATACCCAACAAATTTTATTTTTTTAAGATCAATCTCTTCCAACACCTTTCGACGGTAGCAGATAAATCCTGCGGTGGTATCATGAATATTCATCCCTGTTACAATACGCACATATCGAGAAGCACCCCAAGAGAGTAGTACTCTGCCCATGGGCCAATTGACGACATTCACACCTGTAATATATCGTGAACCAATAGATATATCGAATCCATCTTTCGCGCAAGCGTTATACAAGCGCATCAAATCATTAGGATTGTGTGAAAAATCGGCATCCATTTCAAAAATGAAATCATATGTTCTTTCCAACGACCATTGGAACCCTTTTATATAAGCGGTACCCAACCCTTGTTTTCCTGATCGTTCAATTAAATGGAGTCTGCCTGGGAACTCTAATTGCATTTGTTGCACCTTGGCACCGGTTCCGTCTGGTGATCCATCATCTACGACTAGAATATCAAACGGTCGTTGTAACGCAAAAACATTTCGTAGAATACGTTCAATGTTTTCGATCTCGTTATATGTAGGAATAATGACTACCGAATTGGTCATGCAATGGGCTTTAGGCAAATGTAACTATTTTAGGTAGTGTTCTTAAAATGTAAACGCCCTGTTCCTACGTTTTTATCGTATTTTTAACGCAATATTAGAACTTCATTGGAAACCTCAATACGACATTTTTTAAATCAAGATTGGATCACAGGGCTTATCATTCTATGTCTGTGCCTGTTAGCTTTGTCCAAAATTCTATATGGCTCTCGGTTTATGGATCTCATCCGTATCTTCCAATCCGAATCGTATTTTTTAAGTGGTAGTCGGGAAACTACGCACTGGCATCCATTCCATCTCCTCCTTACTACTGTTCAGTACATAAGTATTCCGCTTTTCATTTTTCTGGGATATAGTATTTTTTCAGAATGGTCACCTGCGGGTCACCCTTTTGATTTTATTCAGATTTTAGCAGGGTACATTCTTTTTATTATGACAAAGAATATGTTAGAATTTGGCGTTTCATGGATTTTGGGAATTCAACCCTATTTCAAAGGTTATTTTTTTAAAAAAACGAGTTATCGCAACATCCTTGGACTCGTTCTTCTCGTTCTCTGTTGTTTCTTATTATATAGTCAGCTCAACACACTCATTCTCTTTTACGTAAGTCTCGGCCTTTTAGGCCTCGTTTTATTGATTTCTATCGTCAATTTTGGCAGTAAATATAGAAGTGAAATTATTGCCCATCCGTTCTATTTTATTTTGTATTTTTGCGCACTCGAATTAGCGCCCTATTATATTGTATACAAAGTGATTGCAGCTTAGTCTTAGGGAGTTATAAAATCGGAGCTTATGAAAGTGAAAACTATTTTGGTATCGCAACCTAAGCCGAAAGTGGAAAACTCTCCATATTTCGAATTGGAACAGCGTCAAAAGGTAAAGATAGATTTCATTCCCTTCATACATGTTGAAGGAGAATCAAGTAAAGAGGTGCGTCTTCAAAAAGTAGATTTAAAAGATTATACCGCCATCATTCTTACGAGTAGGAATGCGGTAGATCACTTTTTTAGAATTGCTGAAGAAATGCGCTTTAAAGTGCCTGATTCATTGAAGTACTTTTGTCAAAGTGAGGCTGTTGCTTACTACCTACAAAAATATGTAGTGTATCGAAAGCGCAAAATCTATGTAGGAAAACGTACATTTTCTGAAATGGCACCTACCATCAAGAAATATAAGAACGAAATATTCTTATTGCCTTCCTCTGATAAGTTAAAAGAGGAAGTTCCTCTTACGCTCGATGCTCTTGGGGTTAATTGGAAACAGGCCACTTTCTACAAAACAGTAATCAGTGATTTATCCAATCTTGAGAATGTCTTCTATGATGTTTTAGTATTCTTTAGTCCAAGTGGTATTGATTCATTGTTTAAGAATTTTCCAAATTTCAAGCAAAACGATACGCGCATTGCTGTATTTGGAGCAACTACTGTCAAAGCAGCCAAAGAAGCAGGCTTAGAAATTAATATACATGCACCCACTCCGGAGACTCCGTCGATGACAATGGCGCTCGAGAAATATATCAAAGGCATCAGTAAAAAATAAATTTTTTCGCACATCATACATAAAGAAAGCCCGAAGTTTAAATAACTTTGGGCTTTCTTTATGGGCCACGCTCCTGCCTAATACTGAGGTAGGTTCGCGAAAATAGTATCACAAACACTCAAGCTAATCACCAAGAGCCTCAACCTTCGGAAGATTACTGTGACACCGACCCTAGCGGCACTAAAAAAAGAATACTGACCTATATTCGGAACGAGCTTATTCCGATACCCACGGAGGAAATCGCATATATCTACACGGAAAACACCATCACCTATGTCGTTTGTGCAGATGGAAGGCGCTCTACCACGAACTTAAGCTTGGACGAACACTTTTCACAGATGGATGATTCCTACTTCTTTAAAGTAAATAGACAGTTTATTGTTGCGATCTCTAGTATTGACAAAATTGTAAAGTATGGCAATAACCAACTTAAAATACTGGTTACCCCGGCTTCTGATACGCTTGTGATCATTAGTTAGAATAGAGCTTCTCAATATAAGCAATGGCTTACCTTGTAAATTTCGAAAAATCATAAAAGCAAAAAAGCCCATCATTGCTGATGAGCTTTCTTCGTACGGGCGGAGAGACTCGAACTCTCACACCTTGCGGCACTAGATCCTAAGTCTAGCGTGTCTACCAATTCCACCACGCCCGCATTTGTATTGGGGTGCAAATATAATACTTATTTCCAATTGCAAAATATTTTTTTAAAGAAAAAATGCTGCATTGAAAATCGTTATTTTTGATAACAAAGAGAATTCAAATGCAAAACGTAAAAGAATATATAGAAGCACACAAGGATCGCTTTATTAATGAGCTCATTGAGCTTCTTAAAATCCCTAGTGTAAGTGCAGATTCCGCTTTCGCGAAAGCAACCCACCAAACAGCAGCTACCGTAGCCGATAGTCTGCGAAGAGCCGGCTGTGATACCGTAGAAATTTGTGAAACACCAGGATATCCCATCGTCTATGCAGATAAAATAATAGACCCTAGCCTTCCAACGGTGCTTGTATATGGACATTATGATGTGCAACCAGCAGACCCATTAGACCTTTGGGACTCTCCGCCTTTTGAACCTGTGATCAAAAAATCCGACAAACATCCCGACGGGGCCATCTTTGCTCGAGGAGCCTGTGACGACAAAGGTCAAATGTATATGCATGTTAAAGCCATGGAATATATGACTGAAACCAACTCCCTTCCGTGTAACGTCAAGTTTATGATTGAAGGCGAAGAAGAGGTAGGAAGTGCAAATCTAGCATGGTATGTAGAACGCAATCAAGAGAAACTGGCCAATGATGTGATTCTTATTTCAGATACAGGAATGATCGCCAATGATATTCCAAGCATTACAACAGGCCTTCGCGGATTGAGTTACGTAGAAGTAGAAGTAACAGGACCGAATAGAGATTTACACTCTGGTTTGTATGGCGGTGCTGTAGCAAACCCTATCAATATACTTACCAAAATGATTGCTTCGCTACATGATGAAGACAACCATATTACAGTCAAAGGATTTTATGACAAGGTAGAAGAACTTACCCAAGCCGAAAGAGCAAAAATGGGCGAAGCTCCTTTTAATCTAGAAAACTATAAAAAAGCTCTAGATATCGATGCCGTTTACGGTGAGAAAGGATATACCACCAATGAGCGCAATTCTATTCGTCCTACCTTAGATGTAAATGGTATTTGGGGAGGATATACCGGTGAAGGTGCAAAAACCGTCATTGCTAGTAAGGCATACGCCAAAATCTCCATGCGACTGGTACCTCATCAAGATTGGCAAGAAATTACAGAAATTTTTAAAGTACACTTTATGGAGCTCGCTCCAGCAGGTGTGACCGTAAAAGTGACACCACATCATGGCGGTCAAGGATATGTAACCCCAATAGACAGCCTAGGGTACGAAGCTGCCGAGAAAGCCTATGAGAAGACTTTTGGTAAAACACCAATTCCTCAACGCAGTGGGGGAAGTATTCCTATTGTAGCGCTTTTTGAAAAAGAACTAAAGAGTAAAACCATATTAATGGGCTTTGGTTTGGATAGCGATGCCATACACTCTCCTAATGAACATTTCGGAATTTGGAATTATCTTAAAGG
>JBLHXM010000011.1:0-49355 GCA_047630395.1 Dokdonia sp. | reverse complement strand
ATCATTAAAAATAGATAGAACAAAATTCGATGTAAGATATGGCTCTACAAGTTTCTTTGATGGATTGAAAGACAAAGCGATTTATGATGAATTTGATTTAGTTGCTGATTTAGAGTTTTAATAAAATGTCCTAATCACAAGAAGAATTCACTTCTATTCGTGTTAGAAAGCCAATGCCTAACAACGTATTAAAAAAATGGCAAGATTAGCGCAAACCATTTGGTTTGCGCTTTTTTATTATCTTTCATCCATCGGAAATGTAAAGCTATTTAATCTGCTACTTTCCAATACAGAAAACCGTTGGCATTCATTCACCAAAAACCTAGACTAAATAGTTATGAAAAAGTATGCTCTGTTCATATTATCACTTTCGTTCCTCCTATTTTCTTCATGTGTAAATACGAATAACAAAGATAAAATAGAGTCTAGCAATAAAGAATTAGTCAAAACTGAAGACAAAAAAAAAGTTGACTATGGTCCTAAAACATTGGAATTAATAAATCTTGTACACCAAAACCCTGAAATTAAATCGTTGCTTTTAGCCTCTATAGAGCGGGCAAAGAAGGTCAATCCAGATAAACAGACAAACCCTGCTCAAACATTAGAAGAGTACTACCAGTTTGTCGCCTGGACAGAAAATGTTATGCCATGGCAATTCTTAGAAGTTGATTATGCAAACACTCTTTATGATAGAATCGATCAAAGTTTGTGCTACTTTTTCTTTATAAATGATCAACCTCTAGAGGCCCTTGAAGGAAAAGGTTATTTTAATAACTCTCTTCAGTACCATGATCCTTACAAATCTTGGTTAACTAGCTTCAATAAAACTTATGGTGAGTTTATGGATTCGGAGGCATCATGGAATGAAGCCTATTATCAAATTGCTCTTTCAGATGGGATTTTTGGCCTTCAACATGATTGGTATGAAGCCCCCTCGAATTGGAAAACTTTTAATCAATTCTTTGCTAGGCATCTTAAGTCTTCCGACAAAAGACCAATAGCTGGATTAGAAGACAATAGATAGTTGTATCTCCTGCAGATGCTCAACCTCAAGGGGTGTGGTCAATAGATGACAATTCAATGATTATTGAAAAAGAGGGAATTATAGTTAAATCAGGGACTTTATACAATGTAAAAAACCTAATAGGGAAGGAAAGTGAATATGCCGATTCATTTGCGAATGGTACATTTACGCATTCATTTTTAGATGTAGGTGATTATCATCGATATCATTTTCCGTTAAGTGGAGTTGTGAAAGAAATAAACATCATTTCTGGTGAAAGTGTTTCAGGTGGTTACACCACTTGGGATCCTGAGAATAAAAGATACAAATTTGATGCTTCATCAGTTGCTTGGCAAGCAATTGAAACCAGAGGCTGTGTAATTTTGGAAACGGAAGAATATGGCTTAGTAGCTCTACTCCCAATTGGCATGTGGCCTGTGTCTTCAGTAAATTTTGAGAGCAGCCTACAAATTGGTGATAAGGTTTCTAAAGGAGATATGCTAGGCTATTTTCTGTTCGGAGGCTCTGACTTTATTACAATTTTCGAGGACAAGGCGCAATTTGTATTGGACGCTCCAAAAAAGAGTGGTAATGATTCGTACAAACATCAACTAACGGGGGAACGATTAGGTTCTTTGGGTAAAAAAGAATAAATAACGAAATGCCAACAAAGATGTATATAACGCATTAAAACGGACCATATGCAAAACCGTTGTACGCAATTTATGAAACACCTGTTTTACATAATTATAATTCTTTTTTCAATTTAATCGAATGGACAAAAATAGCCTGAAAATACTCCGTTTAGAATTGACTTATTAACTATTGAAACGCAGACTAAAGACACTTTAATTCACTCAATTGTTGATGTGTTTTCGGGAGAAAAAAGAATAGAAACAAGTATTTCAGATTTTGACGGAATCAGTATATTTTCCCTAAAATCAAAAGATATTGTAAACAACAACATTCGACTGAAAATTCACGGAATAAATTGCTCTGTATTTGAAAAGGAACACGAATTGAATAACGATTTAAATACTAAAATTTATCTCGAATATGGAGAATCAGAATATACAAATCGGAATCAGTTAAGTGAAATGTATAAAAACCTAGACATAAAGCCTAAAATGTTTGAATGTCGAGTTATGGAACCTGAGATTATTTATATAGATCAGAATTAACAAAAAAAACTGTGTACAACACAGTCTAAAAATAATTGTGGTTTAGTTCTAAATCAAAAGTAGTTGCGTGTTTGCTACGAGCCACATACAACACCTTTAGTCAACAATTAAACAGGGAATTCTGAGGTAGCTAAACGCGTTCGCCCATAAACATACTCTAATGGCTGGCTAAGCTCCGTTTTAATGCTGTTTAGGTTTTGGCAGCAATAGTATTTATAACTGGACAAGTCTAATGCGTTTTTCATTGATAAAAATGAAATGCCCTAGTCTTGATGTTGTACCCTCTACAATCTGATTAAATATCATTTTTAAATTATCGGGAACTTCAATTTCAACCTTGTCAAAATAAAGATATGTATTATCATCAATTCGTCTTAAGGTGATGTTCATTAATTGTTCACTTGAATCAACTTTATGATAGTACCTTGATGGGGCAAGAAATAATTTAAATTGAGTTGCGTAAGGCACCTTGGTTTTAGAAATGATATAATTTAGTACATAATCATATTCTGTCCCATCAGACAAGGTTGGCCTTAGTTTTGTTTCTCTAACACTCACTTTATAGGTATAGCCCCATTCAAAGTTAAATCCATCCAAGTATTCAATGGGTGAATCGGGAGAATTTAGCGTCAACCTTTTAAAATGCTCATAGTTTTGAAAAGATAAGTTTGGATCGATTGTAATGATCCTATCTGTGACAGTTTGACCAAATGAACTAATAGAAAGAAATGCTATTATATGGATTAAAAATACTTTCATTTTTCAATTTACGAAGCTAAAAATTGAATAAGAGTATAATTACTCTTATTCCCGCTTACAAATGTTTACTATCATTTGTAAGCGATTGTATATCAACTCTTAGAGGAATATGGACAGCAGGCCTTGTCTTCCATATAACACATAAAAATAGGTGCGTCTGCCCCAAGAACATTACGGATTTCCGCAAAAGAGGTCACAATGTATAAGAGAATTATTTTTTGCTAAATCTAATTTTACAGTTGGAAAATCAATCTACAACAGCAACAAACCCAATTGGTTAACTAATAGCTTACTAGGTGAAAAAATAACCCTTGAAAATCAATATACTAACAAGAGCATTAGTACTCAAAGCGGGAATATCACCCTCTATGATATGCAAAGAAAGGAAGTAAAACGTCTGTTTGAAGGAGATCTTTCACAAGCTCAGAAGCGTACATTTTTACGCGCTGACCTTGCTTCTGGTATTTAGTTCGCTTGCAATGCCATTCTATTGGGGTTACCAAAAAAATCATTATTCAATAAATAAAGTACCCCTATAAAAAAAGCCCCAATCAACGATGTTGATTGGGGCTTTGTATTGAATGATCGCTGCTTAGCGAACAAGCTTTTTATACTTAATACGTTTTGGCATCAAATCTCCACCTAGACGTTGTTTCTTATTCTCCTCATACTCAGAGAAACTCCCTTCAAAAAAGTAGACCTGACTATCTCCTTCAAATGCGAGGATATGCGTACAAACACGATCTAAGAACCAACGGTCGTGACTAATCACCACGGCGCAACCTGCAAAGTTTTCCAATCCTTCTTCCAATGCTCTTAATGTATTTACATCTAAATCATTGGTAGGTTCATCGAGTAATAATACGTTTCCTTCTTCCTTCAACGTCATTGCAAGGTGCAAACGGTTGCGTTCTCCTCCTGATAGTGTGGATACTTTTTTATTTTGCTCGCTTCCGCTAAAATTAAATCGGCTCAAGTAGGCTCTGGAATTTACTTCCTTCCCGCCCATCATGATAAGGTCCTGCTCATCCGAAAAATTTTGCCAAATTGTTTTTTCAGAATCAATATTACTGTGACTCTGATCTACGTATGCGATCTGAGCAGTTTCTCCTACGGTAAACGAACCTTTATCGGCAGCTTCTTCCCCCATGATCATTTTAAAAATCGTGGTCTTACCTGCTCCGTTAGGACCAATAATTCCCACAATTCCCGCCTGTGGTAAATTAAAGTTCAAATCTTCATAGAGTAATTTATCACCAAAAGCTTTACTTACTCCGGTGGCTTCAATCACATTGGTTCCCAAACGAGGCCCGTTAGGAATATAGATTTCCAGCTTTTCATCAACTTGCTTTTGATCTTGACTCATTAGCTTGTCGTAATTCTTCAAACGCGCTTTCTGTTTTGTCTGACGGCCTTTGGCTCCCTGACGTACCCATTCTAATTCGCGTTCTAATGTTTTCTGACGTTTTGAAGCTACTTTGCTCTCTTGCGCCATACGCTTAGACTTTTGATCTAACCAAGAAGAATAGTTTCCTTTCCAAGGAATCCCTTCCCCACGATCCAATTCTAAAATCCATCCAGCCACATTATCTAAGAAATATCTATCGTGCGTTACAGCGATTACGGTTCCCTTATATTGTGCCAAGTGATGCTCCAACCAGTGCACAGATTCTGCATCCAAGTGATTCGTAGGCTCATCCAGTAATAATACATCTGGCTCTTGGAGTAGTAAACGACAAAGTGCTACACGTCTTTTCTCTCCTCCAGACAAAACACCCACTTTCTGATCTCCTGGAGGCGTTCGTAACGCATCCATGGCAATTTCAAGTTTAGTATCTAGTTCCCAAGCACCGCGTGCATCAATTTCATCCTGCAACACCGCCTGTCTAGCCATGAGCTTCTCCATCTTATCGGCATCAGAATACACTTCTTCAAGACCGAAAGAATCATTGATTTTATTATACTCATCAAGAATCGCAACGGTTTCTGCAGCACCTTCTTTTACGATTTCAAGAACCGTTTTTTCGGGATCCAGTTGTGGCTCTTGTTCTAAATATCCTGTCGTAAACTCCTTATCAGAAGTTACATCACCTTGAAAATTCTTCTCTATTCCAGCAATGATTTTCATCAATGTAGATTTACCAGAACCGTTCAATCCTAAGATTCCAATTTTGGCACCGTAGAAAAAACTGAGGTAAATCTTTTTCAAGACCGGTGTCTGTGCACCTGGATAGGTTTTAGAAACCCCGGACATGGTAAATATTATCTTTTTATCGTCGCTCATTCTTATTGATATTTGTATTGGCTAAATTATTTAATTTCTATTCCATTGTCAGAAAAAGATTGAATAGTTTCAGATATATCCTCCTCCAAACCGAATCGTAAAGTACGCCACTTCCCGTTAGTAAGTTTTAATGTTATTTCGTGACGGCTTGTTCTTTTTCTATGCTTCAAACTTTTAATTTCACTTCTGGAAAGGGTGTTCTTCGCAGAGGTTTTATATAGTATCCATAAAGGGAATAAAAGGAATAATAAGAAAAACAATCTTGGAATAAGAATTCCATCAGTATTCAAAAACGACAATGCAATCAATACGATTCCAAGACCAATAACCCATTTCATAATTCCTTTCTCCTCTTTAGCACCATCATCGATACAAAACACACCATTCTTATATGTCACTTTTGCATCTTGAAACATATTTCAAAAGTACAAAAAGGACTTATGAATTCCCTTCCAAAACGTCACGCATTGCATGGGCTTTTAATAAACACTCGGCATATTCTTTATCTGGATCGGATTGCGCCGTAATAGCACCCCCCACAGAATAGGAGATATATCCTTCCGCTTCATTGTATAAAATACTTCGAATGATCACATTGAAGTCAAAATCACCATCGGGCGCAAAATAGCCCACCGCGCCACTGTATAATCCGCGCTTGCTTTCTTCTAATTCTTCTATAATCTTCATAGCACTCACTTTGGGTGCGCCTGTCATACTTCCCATCGGAAAGGTAGATCGAATCACATCGACGGGCGAAACACCCACACCGATCTCAGATACAATGGTAGAAATCATATGGTGCACTTGCTTAAAAACATACACCTCACATAATTCTTCTACAATCACACTCCCCTTTTTTGCAGTACGCGACAAGTCATTGCGCACGAGATCGACAATCATAATATTTTCTGAGCGCTCTTTGGGGTCTTTGGAGAGCGCTTTCGCGAAAGCGGAATCTTCCATAGCATTCTTCCCGCGAGCAGCCGTCCCTTTTATAGGCTGACTAATTACTTTCTCGCCCACTTTCTTCAAATAACGCTCAGGCGTTGCCGACAGTAAATACTGGCTGTCCATCTTGAGAAAAGTAGCAAAGGGAGGTGAACTGATAGCGTTCAGGTGGGTATAGGTTTGTAATGGATCAATGCTTCCATGCGCATAAAACTCTTGGCAAAGGTTAGCCTCATAGATATCTCCACGATGAATATGATCCAGCATCGCCCGCACTTTATCCTTGTAGGCTTCTTTATGAATTTTAAGTTTGATCGAAAGGGAATTTTCTACAGTATCCTCAGCAACTATCGTATTTGATACTGGCAGTCCTATTTCCTGAATCACTTTCCAGTCATCATCCATTTCGTCATCCACCATCCCTAAATACAGCAATTCAATGGTGTTTTCTTTAAGCAAGAAAATCTTCTTAGGCTGAAAAAAGTGAAGATCTGCAAACCCAAGGCTGTCCTCATTTTTGGAAGTCAATCGCTCCGTATCGTTCTTAAGATCATACCCTAAATACCCGAAAATCCAATCTTGGGTCATCTTTTGGTATTCTTCCAAACGATCAAAAGCCCCTTCATAAGAAGTCTGAATACCCGTGAAGGCATCAACGGCGAGTATCGCTTGATACTCCGGATATCGCTGCCCTTCATAGCTATTGCTATCCAACCAGACCACATCTTCATAGGTTTGCGCCCATGCCAGTAGTTGTTGCTTGCACCGCAGTAGACTTTCGATACTATGGGATTGAGTTGTTCTTTGCATTCGAAGGACAAAAATAAGGAGAAGCACTAAGCTCTGATAGGAAGATCTATAAAAAAGTGAGCCCAATGTATCAAATGAAGATCTGAACGCTCCACTTCATTTAAAACGAGCAGCACTATTAAACGTTCTAAGCATTATTTATTCTGTAAAATATCAAAAAGACTACAATGAGCAACAAAGTGATACACACCTGTATTTCCTAAAACAAAAGATAAACCTATGAATCCAAATAATCCCTTAGAAGCAATCTCGAAGGCCTTAATCCTCACAACGCAGCACATCAAAAACGCATTCAGGAAATCAATGAGAAACTAACTTGGTGCGCTGCCAATAAATGCAGTGCTCCTTATATTACAGTAGAAAAGGAGATTAGTAAGAGTAAAAAACAGTAAGACCTTCCCTTATAAAGGAAAGTGTCACAGCGCTGCCTGCAGAGCCTGGTTTACCTGCTTCTGTTTTTAAGATTGGAGCCCATTGATCTTGTTTTTACGCAACTGTTCAGAAGGCTTAGAGACTTTTGATAGAGGGTATAGTGGAAGCGCTGCAACTCCAAAAAGTAGAGCAGCAATTAAGGGCTTTGATTTTTAAAGCTATTTGAGCGAAATAAAACTAATAATACATACATCTGTTACCTAATTTTTCAAAGATCATAGTCTCACCAAATACCGTTATGTAAGGTTGATAAACCTTGTCGCTATTAAAAAACGTAAAACAAAGGCTTATTTTTCATATATTCAAGAGACATCAGCGCATGGCTTCTAAAGTTCAAGGATTGCATAACAACCTAAAATCTGCCGTATGAAACTCGGCTCATGTACCGTTAGCCTTAATTTGAAACACCTTAAACTTCAAAGGCATACCATTAGAAAGTGAGCCGGATGCTGGCTCTAAATGTCCGACGTGTACTGTGCTCATTGACCCAGACGGGAATCCAGTACTGATTGATCAACATATTTAAAAAAATAGAAAATGACACTTTCAGAAGAAATACAAATACATGCCAATAAAGAGGCTGTATGGGCAGTTATCAGCGATATTAAAAATGCCCAACAAACCGTTAGTGGTATTCAAAGCTTAGAAATTTTGGAAAAGCCAGTGCATGGCCTTGTAGGTTTAAAATGGAAGGAATCCAGAAAAATGTTTGGTAAAATAGCTTTCGAAACTATGTGGATTACAGAAGCAGTAGAAAACAAATGCTATAAAGTCGAAGCCGTTAGTCATGGCTCTGAATATCTATCAACCGTAACCATCCAAGAAGATAATGAACACTGCATCCTCCGAATGACTTTCAAAACAACCCCTTTTTCCACCGGAGCCAAAGTAATGAGTGGAATAATGAGCGGTCTATTGAAAAAATTGATGAAGAAACTGATTAAACAAGATCTGCAAGACCTAAAATCTGCAATAGAAGCGAAAGGATAAGTTATTATGGCAAAATTTTAATGCGATCGTACACACTCTCCAATCTCAAATCTCAAATTTCAGGCTGTACGCTTTAAAGCTCTATACTTTTTATTTCATCCAGAAATCTATAATAGTTAACCACTTTCCAATCATTCCCAGTATCAAACCTCTTCCTCTATACCTTTAGGCTACTGAGAAGGTAAAGGTATGTTTGCTTCTAATTTGGTGGTCACAGGCTATGAAACTGAAGACATTACTGTAACTTTGCGATTTTAGACCACAAAGCGTTTTGAGTAAATAGACACCAATGAAAATCATACCTTAGATGTCACCACGTTAGAAGCTGAGCCCATTATTGATATAGATCTTCTTAAACTCTTACACAGTCATAATAATGAATACATGAGTCAACCTAATAATCCGTTACATGGCGTTAAACTCGCCGATATTATCGAATTCCTATCGACTAAGTACGGTTGGCAAGAACTCAGCTACCAAGTAGACATCAATTGCTTTAAAAAAGATCCTTCTGTAAAATCAAGCTTGAAATTTCTGCGTAAGACCCCTTGGGCACGAGAAAAAGTGGAGCAGCTCTACTTACAGTCTATCGATTTGAAAAAGGAGTAGCAATTCATACAAGATCTAGTATCGCCAACTTTAGCAGAATTTTAGGATTGTCGCAAGAAATGCTATCTTGGTGGAAGCGACCAATCGCTTTCTAAAGCAATTTTATACATGACGACTTCAAAAGCAGAACAAGCACAATATCGTGCGACCCTTTTTAGACATTTAGATGGCATCGTTACCGCGCCTTCGGCCTATGAATTACATGCCAAAGGTGTCACAGACTATCTACTTGAGAAAGGAGACTGCAGTCTGAGTGAACTCACAACCCGATTCAAGGCAAATGAAGGGTATCTCAATGTTGCTTTGCGTCTACTCTGTTCGCAAGGTTGGTTAGCACAATCTGTGGATAACGTTCAGGATGAAATACGGTTTACGCTTGCGCGAAAAAGTGCAATCGCCTTTTCCCATTTTTATCTCTATGAAGATGTGGTAGCGCTGATGCGTTTTTCTAAGGAATACCACTTTCGAAAGTTTGAAAAGGAGCCTTTTGAAAAACTAGAAGCCATCTTTCAAAAACTAAAACGAAACTACGACCTACCAGAAACCGATGACGCAGAGAGTCTAGCCATACAAAATCATATTTTCAAGCATATTGAAGGAATCATACTCGGCCCTACTTTCGTTCGCTTGGCTATGAATGGGATGTTCCATAAATATTTCATGCAGGCGAGTTTCAAACCCGAAGAATTTCATGAAGATGCCGCTAGCTTTGAACGCCTTCTAGACATTCTCACCTATTTCGAGCTCTTCACGAAGAAATCTGGCACCTATCAATTTACAGATAAAGGCTTGTTCTTTGCAAAAAGAGCCAGCGCTTATGGTGTAACAGTTTCCTACATTCCAACCCTCAGAAAACTCGACGAACTTATTTTTGGGAATCCACTCGCAGCCAAAGCAGCTGGCGACGGAAATCAAGAAGGACATGTGGATCGCGCCATGAATGTTTGGGGAAGTGGTGGTGCCCATTCTAGTTATTTCAAAATTGTAGATCAGATTATTATCGATCTCTTTAATAGACCCATAGAAGAACAACCCAAAGGAATTTTGGACATGGGCTGTGGCAATGGCGCCTTTCTAATTCATCTTTTTGATGTGATTGAAAAGCAAACCCTTCGCGGTACCTTGCTCGATGAACATCCACTGATCCTCGTTGGCGCCGATTATAATGAAGCGGCATTGGGTATCACCAAAGCCAACTTGATCCAAGCAGATATTTGGGCCAAAGTTGTTTGGGGAGATATTGGAGACCCCGATCTCCTTGCCAAAGACCTTAAAGACAATTACAATGTTGCGCTTGGCGACTTACTAAATGTGCGTTCTTTCTTAGATCACAATCGTATTTGGAAGAAACCAGTGGGACAGCACAATCTACCTCCGAGCACCTCCACAGGAGCATATACCTTTGAAGGCAAGCGACTCAATAATAATGATGTGGAAGCTTCATTGCTAGAGCATTTTCAAAACTGGGCACCCTATGTGAAACGCTTTGGCTTATTACTCATCGAACTGCATACCGTCAAACCAGAACTCGTAGCGCAACATATGGGACAAACCGCTGCCACAGCCTATGACGCAACCCATGGATATTCAGACCAATTCATACTAGAAGTAGATGTCTTCCATAAAGTACTTGCAGGAGCGGGATTACATCCACACGCTTCCTTATTTCGAAAGTTTCCCGATTCTGACTTGGCTTCAGTGACCGTAAATCTTTTTAGTATGTAAACGTTAAAATCGAGATCAAAATTTGAAAAATAAAATGGGCTCTATACCATAGAAAAAAAATGATAGTACCCAAACCCAAGAAACGATCTTAAAAACTGGAAACAATTGAAAACAAAACTTTTGTATATAGCCTGTGTATTATATTCTCTAGGGAGTAGTGCCCAGTACACTCAAATACCAGACCCTGGGTTTGAGCAGTGGCTTATAGATAACGGTGGGGATAGTGAAGGCATTTTGAACGGACAGACATTGACGCTTGATATCTAAGGGATTACTGAAATAGAAATTCTGGATGCTTCGGCTATTTCAGATTTTACAGGCTTGCAATATTTTAGTAGTCTAGAAATGTTTGAATGTGGCTTGAGTAATTGTACCGCTATTGATTTTACAGGGAATCCACTGCTGACTAGTCTTACAGTTGTGGGAAATGAATTATTAACCTCTATAGATCTTAGTACCTGTACATTGTTAGATTTTTTGTTTGTAAATCAAAATAAATTACAAAGCTTGGATGTTACCAATAACCCTTTATTAACTTCTTTGTCTTGTAGTGATAATGAAATAGACACAATGGACTTGACCAACAATACTATTTTAAGATCTGCAATTTGCACAACAAATAAACTAACTGCTATCACTATTGGCCAAACGAATTCCTTACTGGTTTTGGGATGCAGTTTTAATGAACTCGAAACTCTAGACGCTTCTGGAGCAACCGCTTTAATCAAATTCACTGCCATTGGCAACAAACTCAAAACAGTCGATTTTAGAAATGGGAATAATACCCTTATCACTAATTTTTCCCTCCTCGACAACCCAGAATTGCAATGCGTATATGTAGATGACGTAAACTACAGCACCACAAATTGGGTAGATGGTGTAGATGACACCAGTGTCTTTGCCGCAAATGAAAGTGAATGTGCTCTTGGTCTTGAAAATATCTCTGCCTCTGTAATTACCATCTATCCCAATCCAGCTTTTGAGCAATTTTCAATTGTAGCTGAAAACATCTTGCAACTAGAGTTGTATTCTTTAAAAGGAGAGCTGTTGCTGCAACGCAGGCATTACATCGCTTCACAACCTATAGATATTTCATCTTTGGCAGCTGGGGTCTATATCTTAAAGCTGCAAACACCGCAAGGAATTTCCAGTCGTAAACTTGTAAAAAGGTAAATCTAAAATGAGCCAGCTTTAATCAGAGGCACATACATTGTCTAAAGCACACAGCCTATTACCTAAAGCGCAAGGCGAAGCTGAGCATTTCTAAAACTACTATGGAGGAAGTGGTATTTCAGGAATAATGAGTATAAAAAAGCCGCTCAAAATAGATGAATGGCCTTTGTTATGAATTAAGTTATTCTTTTAAATATCCGACGCATACACACGGAAACTATCGTCATCTGAGCCTGAAACCCTATTCCAGAATCCCATATAAATAGTATCTTCAGTAGCATCTACTTTATAAATATGTTCCTCTGGGTTTATGATAAAATCCAATGGAATTTCGGTAAACGTACCCGTGATGGTATCATATACCCCAAGGTAACTTTTAAGATCATTATCAATAGACCTTCTTCCAGCCACATAGATCAAATTCTGAACTACTGCCGTACTCGTAAAGGAAATAGAAACGGGCATTTCGAATGCACTTAGTTCACCCGTAACAAGATTGTATTTAAAGTTATTAGGATTGGATCCTGTTTCAACTCCCTGAAATCCTCCAAAAACATACAAGATATCTCCTATGATCTCTCCATCTGCATAGGGCATCCTTACAGGTAATGTTGTCAAAACCTCAACCGTGTTTTGTACCCCAGGTCTAAACACACCTATTTCAGAAAAATCAAAAGTACTAAGGGTACCTCCAAAATATAGATATCTCCATCTATCGATGACGAACCATACTCTAATGCAAGTGGACCAGGTCCCGGGATGTCTATATTGAATTCAGAAGTTGGCACTCCAAAACTAGTATCGAAGGTTTGAATCTTTTCCCCTCCTACATTATACACAACATCATTAATTACTTCTAGATTCGTCCATGGATGATCATTGGTTTCTAAAAATTGATTGGTTGTCAAAACCTCGGTCGTGGTATTATAAGCTGCGGTCCTAATTTCAAAATTGTTAGTGACCCATGGCAAAGTAGGAGTATTGACAAAGAGCGTATTGTTTGCTCGAGAATACTTCATGCCGGCCCAAAGTGAAGTTTGCGGCAATTCAAACAAAAGAGAAACTGCATGTACGTTTTGAGGTGCTTGCAGGTAATCCTGTGGTCGTTTTTCAGATAAAACCACCTCTATTTTTGCATCATCGGACAAGAAAATCGTTCCGCTAATTTTTTCTGTGACTTCCTCGTATTGCAAGTAGTAATTGGCGTCACTGTCGCGAAAGGCATTATCTGCTCCCAAGTAGTTGAGCGTTTCACGGACGGCACTAGCACGTTCATCGGTATTAAAACCTTGAATATCTGTGGCTCCAGCTTTGAATATTAACCCTCTTTCACATTTTAGATCAATCGTTGTCCCCGATGAAGATAAAATTACAAACAGATCATCTTTAATCGTATAGGCATCTGTTACATCAAGTCCTACCGAGGCCCCATTACGTAAGATCGCTTGGTCTATCTTCCATACTTGTTCACTACCCCCAGTGAGGTTAGTTATAAAATCTGCGGTATCTCCAGTTCCTGGAAGATCGACTTCTTGATTATCGCAACTCATTGCCAGCAAAGCTATCAGAAGCATTGCAAAGGCATTTTTTTGTTGATTTTTGAAATAAATGAATGTGTTTTTCATGCTTTGGCTTTTAAAATGTTGAACACTTTAAAGACTAATCTTTTCACAAAGGTTACGTCATCGCTGAGATTAGATTGCAAGCACTTGAGATAATGCGTAATTTTGACAGCGATGAAAAACACACTAAAGAACCTATTGCTGTTAAGTATCCTTATTTCATTAAGTGCCTGCTCTTCGAGCCGCTCGAGGTCAGAGGAAAGCAACCCAAGTACTAAAAAAGAAAAGAAACTGGGTGAGATTGTCTTTGAAGGCGGTGACGGAAGCTCTGCAATAAGAGCTGTTATCATCACTAAGGCAAAGAATAGCTATCAAGGAATTCAAGCAGAAACCGTGTATTTAGAAAAAATGCATGGGATTCGGAATTTAGAGTGGCAGTTAATTTCTCAAGAGTTACATGTGGAGAGAAATAAAACCTATGACATCATAACAATAAAAAAAGTAGCATCAAAGGAAGAGGTAAACGTCTACTTCGATATCACTGATTTTTACGGAAAATTTTAGATCCATTTAAAGACGTTTGGCTTCGTTCCAAAACACATCCATTTCAGCGAGCGTCATATCACTTAGATCTTTGCCCAATTCTTTGGATTTCCCTTCGAGGTATTTAAAGCGCTTGATAAACTTCTTATTGGTTCTTTCTAAGGCACTTTCTGGATCAATCTTTAAGAAGCGTGCATAATTGATCATCGAAAACAAGACATCTCCAAACTCGGCTTCCATCTTCTCCGTGTCATTGGCATCGATCTCATGTTGCAATTCTCCCAATTCTTCCTGTAGCTTTTCAAAAACTTGCTGTGGTTCTTCCCAATCAAAACCTACGCCTGCTACTTTATCTTGAATACGACTGGCCTTAACCATGGCTGGAAGTCCCTTAGGCACCCCTTCTAGCACCGACTTCCTCCCTTCTTTAAGTTTGAGTTTTTCCCAGTTACGCTGGACTTCCTGTTCATCGGCAACTTTAACGTCTCCATAAATATGCGGATGCCTATTGATGAGCTTTTCGCAAATACTAGTTGCTACATCTGCCATATCGAAATCATTGGTTTCACTACCAATTTTAGCATAAAACACAATATGCAATAGGAGATCTCCTAATTCATTTTTCACCTCCTCCAGATCATTATCCAAAATCGCATCGCCTAATTCATAAGTTTCCTCAATCGTTAGATGACGTAGACTCTGCAAGGTCTGTTTTTGATCCCAAGGACACCCCTCGCGGAGTTCATCCATAATGGTTAGTAAACGATCGATTGCATTGAGTTGGTCTGCTCTTGAATTCATAATGATTTACTATTTATATTATTTTGGTACTCTATCTGTCGCTAATATTTTTTACTCATTCTTTTTTGCATTGCCAAAAAAAGAACCAAAAAACGCTAGCCTGAAACTACTCCTCCATCCATTACACTTCAAAATACTAAACAAAATGAACTCGCCTCGTAATACTATTTCTGAGTATGAAGCAAAAGATATGACGCGAGACTCAAACAGCCTTCTGTTTTTAACGCATTTGTAAGCTATGGGTCCAGCCGTCTTAACTTATGGCGATTCCATAATGTGCTATGAACAGACAATCGTATGCACAATAAATGTAATTCAACATACTCAATCTTGAATTGAACGTATAGAGCAGCTATACTCTTAATTTATGTCCACTTCATCATAAGAGTTGGTCGGCTCTTGAATTCATTTTTTTAAATTGTAGCCCTCTCCTTTAAAAGAGAGCTTTGGGTGCGAATGCTTTCGCGCAAGCATAAAACTAAAAAAAGCCTTCGCAAATGAACTGCGAAGGCTTTGTACTTTATAAAAAGTTATGCACTATTCTTCTTCGTCTGCAGCCACTTCTTTTGGTGCACTGAAGTCTAACATATCATTCTTATGTAGAATATTATACCACTGTACTACTTTTTTAATATCACTTGGATACACGCGATCCTCATCATAATCAGGAATCAAATCAAAGAAAAATTCTTCTAATTTGTCTTTAGAAACCTTGTGATTAATTGTCTCTGCTCCATTTTCTTTATCCTTAATCTTCTGAAAAACTTCGCGCAATGGAAGCTCTTGAGAAAGGGTATAAATTGCAATTTCTGAAAGGATACTCACATTGTGACGAATCCCAACAGACAAGCGTTTTCCGTCTACTAAAGACTCCGCTACGAATCCGCTACGGGTTTGTGTCTTTAGGGAATATATACCTGGCTTTCCAGAAATGGCTAATACTTTATCTAAACTCATAATTATTAAAATTGGGTGGCAAATATGCGTTTGCTATCAGACATATCAAAACGCTTTTCCTTATTTTTTTGTTAATCTATCTTTTTTTAGAGGCTGCAGGAAATCGCATACGATACTCGGCGCTGCATTTTCCTTTTGAAATATTAGTCAATTTCCCTTTTATCAAACGTTTTTTAAGGCTCGAAAGTTTATCTGTAAACAAAACACCTTCAATGTGATCATACTCATGCTGAATCACACGTGCAATCAATCCCTCATAGGTCTCTGTATATTCCTTGAAGTTTTCATCTTGATACTTGATCGTTACTATAGGCTTCCGAAAAACATCTTCATTAATTCCAGGAATACTCAAACACCCCTCAGAAAAAGCCCACTCTTCACCTTCTTCTTCCAGGATTTCGGCATTGATGAACGTCTTTTTAAAGCCTGCTAATTCTTTTTGCTCTTCTTCAGTATAGCGTTCATCATCAGAAAAAGGTTCTGTATCCACTAGGAATACACGAATCGCCAATCCAATTTGAGGTGCTGCTAATCCAACACCGCTTGCGCCATACATGGTTTCATACATATTCTCCAAAAGCGTATCCAAATTTGGATACTCAGGAGTAATGCTTTTTGCTTTTTTCTTTAGTACGGTATCACCGTACGCTACAACAGGTAAAATCATAAACTATCTATTATACAGGTAGTCCTGTAGTATAATGGTCGCACTGATTTGATCTACCAATGCTTTGTTTTGTCTCTTCTTCTTTCCAATACCGCTATCAATCATCGTCTGAAATGCCATCTTAGAGGTAAATCGTTCGTCCTGACGAATAATAGTAAGTGTCGGGAAATTTTTCTCTACGCTTGCGCGAAAGTGAATAATGTTTTCTTCCACTTGAGATGGCTCATTGTTCATGCGCTTAGGTTCACCAATAACCATTGCCTCTACAGTTTCTTTGGCCATATAATCGATCAAAAAATCCATAAGAACTTTGGTATCTACAGTCGTCAAGCCCGAGGCAATAATCTGAAGATCATCAGTTACAGCTATGCCCGTACGTTTTGTTCCAAAATCAATCGCGATAATGCGCGCCATACTCAAATTTTGTGCAAAAATAAGCATTTACTGAGAATGACCGTGGTTGCGGTCGTGGGAAATCAAAAAAAAGAAAAATTGCTAAAGACATATGTACCATTGTCCGAATTTTTATCTTTGAGGTTCAAACGTAAAAGCACTCATGACACAACTCCAAAACCTAATAGAAGATGCTTGGGACGACCGCTCCCTTTTAACCAATCGTGTAACGATAAAAGCGATTCGCGAAGTGGTCGATATGTTGGATCGCGGGACTCTTCGTGTTGCCGAGCCTACTCAAAATGGCTGGCAGGTGAACGAATGGATCAAAAAGGCTGTTGTACTTTATTTCCCGATTCAGAAAATGGAAACCTTAGAATCTGGTATTTTTGAGTATCATGATAAAATTCCATTGAAACGTGATTTTGAAAATCGAGGAATCCGAGTGGTACCGAACGCAGTAGCACGTCATGGTGCCTATATTTCTAGTGGTGTTATTTTGATGCCAAGTTATGTCAATATTGGTGCCTATGTAGATGAAGGCACAATGGTAGATACCTGGGCAACCGTAGGAAGTTGTGCGCAAATTGGCAAGAATGTTCACCTCAGTGGTGGTGTTGGTATTGGTGGTGTTTTAGAGCCTTTACAAGCTGCTCCTGTAATTATTGAAGATAATGCCTTTATAGGCAGTCGATGTATCGTGGTAGAAGGGGTACGTGTAGAAAGAGAAGCCGTACTTGGAGCTAATGTTGTGCTGACAGCTTCTACAAAGATTATTGATGTTACTGGCGACACACCTAAAGAGACTAAAGGGCTTATACCCGCTCGATCGGTCGTGATTCCAGGAAGCTATACCAAACAATTCCCTGCAGGATCCTATAATGTTCCTTGCGCCCTGATCATTGGGACACGTAAAGAAAGCACCAATAAAAAAACCTCCCTCAATGATGCATTGAGAGAATATGATGTGGCCGTTTAACACACATACCATAAATATATAGCCTTTGAAAGTCCTTATCATCCAACAAAAAATGATTGGTGATGTGCTCACCTCTTCCATACTCTGCGAAGCACTCAAAGAGCGGTATCCAGATAGCGAGGTGCATTACCTCATCAATAGTCATACGCAGGCTGTTGTTGAAAACAACCCTTTCATTGATGAGCTCGTGTTGTATACTCCGGAAATAGAAAAGAGCAGACGATTACAAAAAGAATTACGCAAAACACTTCGTGCAAGAAAGTATGAAGTCGTTATCGATGTCTACTCCAAAATAGGAAGTGCTCGCATGGCCAAAGCGACCAAAGCACCCTTGGTTATCGGTTATAAAAAGTGGTATACAAAATCTGCTTACACGAAAGTCTATACCTATTCCGAACAAGCGGAAACGGAGGCTGGGCTGGCGATTGAGAATCGCATGAAATTGCTTCAAGGGATCGACAATAGTTTCCCAAAGGCTATAAAACCGAAGCTTTACGTGACGGAGGCAGAGACCGCTTTCGCGAAAGCGCAACTCAAAAAACATCAGATTTCAAACAAAAAACCCTTATATATGATAGGGATCTTAGGAAGTTCTGAAGACAAAACATATCCCTTGTCAGCGCTTGCTAAAGTGTTGGATGCCCTCATTTTAAAAACAAATAGCCAACTGCTATTCAACTATATGCCTAAGCAGGTGGATGATGTAGCAACACTCTATGGATTGTGCCAGCCCAAAACCCAGGAAAATATTAAAGTTGCGTTATACGGGAAGAGTTTGAGAGAATTCATGGCATTAACCCAAGAATGCGATGCCTTAATAGGAAATGAAGGTGGTGCTGTAAATATGGCCAAAGCGCTCAACATTCCGACCTTTGCTATATTTTCTCCATGGATTCGTAAAGCAGCCTGGGCGCTCTATGAGAATGAGCAAAACATGGCGGTTCACCTGCAAGATATACAACCTGAACTATATAAAGACACTCCTTTAAAGACCCTCAAGAAAGAGGTCGATCGTCATTATAAGGCATTGGATTCAGGGCACGTTATTGCGCAATTGGACCTTTTTCTACAAAAAAATTAAAGAAATTTTTCTTCAAACCACGCTACCTGGGCACGCAGTCCTTCTTCGAAAGGAGTATTGGGTGTATATCCTAAGAGTTTCGTTGCTTTATCAATAGTAGCAGATGTTTTAAGTTGATCACCTGGACGTTTGGCAACGTGCTCAATAATAGCTTTCTTCCCGATGATTTTTTCGATCAAGGCAATGCCTTCTGCTGTCGTATTGACAGCAGTACTTCCTAAGTTTATGATTTCTCCATCACATCCCTCCATACGATCCAAAATAGCAAGCAAACCCGACGCGATGTCTCCTACATAGGTAAAACTACGTTCGTGCGCCTCACTACCTTCATACAAAGGAAAAGAAATTTCTTTATAAATCGAGTTGATCAACTTGGTATATAATTTCTCTGGACGTTCTCTAGGACCGTACACAGAGAAGAGTCTAATAGAACAAGCGGGGATTTTTTGAGCTCGTTGAGAAGCGAGCACCAATTGTTCTGCAGCCAATTTGGTCACTCCATAATCCGAAACAGGCATAGGAGCTTCTTCTTCAGTAGAAGTAGCATGAATACCGTAAACAGAAGAAGTGGCTATATTGACAAACATAGCTGTCTTTTTATTCATGTGGATCGCCCATTGCAATAAGCCTTGAGTTGCCTGTATATTATTACGCTCATAATCTACAAATGGAGTACTCGCAGAAATCCCAGGTTGGGCAGCAAAGTGATAAATCACATCAATATCAGTTGGCAACAAACTGGCAAGGTCATCGAGCAAGTCGGCTTGAATAAGTGTTACTCCTGCCGAGCGAATATCCTCAGCATTTAATTTTTTTAATTCAGGATCATAGTAGGTAGAAAAATTGTCAATACCTACAACCTCATGTCCATTAGACACGAGTCTTTCACAAAGATGTGAACCTATAAATCCTGCAGCACCCGTTACGAGAATCTTCATTCTAATTCGTCTTCTTTTTTGATCCCAAAATAGGTATATGCATATCCCTTCTTTTTTGTATTTTTTCTAATGGCCAAATTCCGATCCAATGATTCTTTCGTTTTATAGCCTCTAGGATGGTCCAGGTGTAAACATAATGCTCTATGTCGGATTTGCTTGCCTTTTATCCCAGCATTCTCAAGACGCTCTCCCAATTCGCGATCAGGACCTCCGTATTGCATACGTTCATCATATCCATTAATTTTTAATAAATCTGCAAGCCAAGCGGATGAATTACAATTATTAAAGGATGCGTTTGATGGGGTTACAACGTCCAACAGTTTAGCTACAGTCTCTCCACTGGCCAATTTTCTATATTGAGAAGCACCCAATGAACCATTTTCTTTAAGCCATTCGACATTAAAACAGTTTCCTTCTATAATATCTTCTTTGGTAATATTTTCACTCAAATCCATATCCAACTTGCAATATCCTCCAGATAAGAATTTACCTTTTTCAGCATAAATCGCATGTCTTTCAAGAAAATCTTCCTTAGGAATACAATCTCCGTCAGTAAAAACCACATACTCATTATTACACTGAGTGAGCGCAATGTTTAAAATAGTCTGACGTCGATACCCTTCATCCTCATGCCAAATGTGTACTAAGGGCACAGGGTAATTTTTTTGAAATTCTTTAATGAGTTCTGATGTTTCTTGTTCAGAACCATCATCGGCCACAATAACCTCAAAATCCTCGTAGGTCTGTTTACTGTAACCGTGCAATACTTTCTCTAGCCACTTTACATTATTGTAAGTAGCCACGATCAAAGTTATTTTAGGGAGTAGTTGCATGTGTCGGTTTGTACAAAAATAAACTTTTATTAGTAAAAAAGTTAGTAGTTTAGCACCGCGGTAAAATTTATGGAGAAACTAACAGCTATTGTTCCTAGCGGGAACGAGGAACATAACATACGTGAAGTGCTTGAATCCGTCTCTTTTGCAGATGAAATCATGGTTGTGGACTCTTTAAGCACGGATAGAACTTTAGAATTTGCAAAAGAGTATACCGATACTATTTTAAGCAGAAAGTATCAATACTCTGCTTCTCAAAAAAACTGGGCTATTCCTCAGGCAAAACACGAATGGATTCTTCTTGTAGACGCAGATGAACGCGTAACTCCTGAACTCAGAAACGAAATTATAGCCATATTAAAAAACCCGCCTACAGACGGCACTGTCGCTTATTGGATATACCGCATGAACCATTTTATGGGGAAGCGTATCAAATACAGTGGTTGGCAAAATGATAAGGTAATTCGGTTATTCAAAAAAAGCTATTGTCACTATGAAGATAAGATGGTGCATGCGGAAATCATTGCAGATGGCAAAGTAGGATTCTTAAAAAATCGATTTATACACAATACCTATATTACCCTTGACCATCATACTAAAAAATTAGATCGCTATGCCGCATGGCAAGCGAGGGACTACGACAAGCGTACTTTCAAACTTACTCCTTTCCATTTTGTAGTGAAACCTTTCTGGGGATTTTTCAAGCATTATGTAATACAAATGGGATTCAGAGATGGTATTCCGGGCCTTGTGATTAGTTATTTACATGGGTATGCTGTTTTGATGCGCTATGCCAAACTTTGGCTCTATAGACGCGGACTCAAATAACTTCCGCCATCTATTAGTTTATATGCTCTGTAAGCTGTCCTCCTCTATATTTTTAAATTTTGTATTCCTAATTTTCCAGCGCGCATTTCGAGAATCCTTGATTCAACCCAGTACATCGAAGATTCTGGAGCCTGATCGTTAAACCCTTCCAAAAGAGTGTTCCTCTTTTTGAATGTTTGCTATCTTTAGTTTTAGAGAAATCCTCCGACGAAAGGATTTCAACGCATCCACACCAAAAATGACACCAACAGCCCATGAAAACCAAAGCACTCCTTTTAGGCACGATACTCTTGTCTTCAATAAGCATTCAAGCGCAAGAAGATCTCAGTTTTGAAGAATATAACCCTACATCAACCTTAGTCGTTCCTGGAGAAGAAGTCCTCAAAGCTAAGTTCCCTTTTATTGACGTACATGGACATCAATATAGGATGCCAACCCAAGACCTGACCCCGGTTATAGCAGCAATGGACACCTTGAACATGGGAATCATGGTCAACTTAAGTGGCCGCTCAGGTGATCTCCTTACCCAAAGTGTACAAAATATCGCCGACCATTATCCAAAGCGTTTTGTCGTGTTTGCAAATGTTGATTTTGAGGGTGTAGGCGCTCTAGGTTGGACAGAGAAGGCTGTCAAACAATTAGAAAAAGACGTAAAGAATGGGGCCCGTGGCTTGAAAGTTTATAAAAGTCTGGGCTTACGGTACCAGGACACAAAGGGAAATAGAGTAGCCGTAGACGACAATCGCCTAGATCCTATCTGGGAAAAGTGTGGTGTATTAAACATCCCAGTACTCATTCACACTGCAGATCCTAAATCTTTTTGGGATTCTTTTGATGGCGATAATGAACGTTGGCTCGAACTTAAAACACACCCTCGCAGAAAAAGAGCCGCAAATAATCCTGCTCCGTGGGAAACTATTATTACAGAGCAACATCACATGTTTAAAAAACATCCAAAAACAACCTTTATCAATGCGCATATGGGATGGTTTGCAAACGACTTAGGAAAGCTAGGGGAACTTCTTGACGAAATGCCAAATATGAACGTAGGAATCGGTGCTATCATCGCTGAATTGGGCAGACAGCCAAGACAAGCCAAAGCCTTTTTTATTAAATACCAGGACCGTATTCTCTTTGGAAAAGACAGTTGGAAACCCGAAGAATTTCCAACCTATTTCCGCATTTTAGAAAGTGATGACGAGTATTTTCAATACCACAAAAAGTATCATGCTTTCTGGCCTATGTATGGCCTCGATTTACCGGATGATGTACTGAAAAAGGTATATTATAAGAATGCCCTACGTATTGTACCGGGCCTAGATGAAACACTCTTTCCAGAGTAATTACCAGCCTTTTCTATTCAATAAATTTTTAATATGCATAAAATGATGCATACTATGCCAAGCGTACTGGCCAACATTCTGACGCAAGGATATTTTAGTATCCCCTTCTGGGTGAATAAAGCTGCGATCAAACTGATCACTGGATAGTACTTTCAATAAGCGAACTAGCTTATAGTGTATCACTTCCAAATGACGCAAAGACCACTCAACCGGCATCCCGTCTAAATCTGGTAAACCTGCCCATTCCTTTTCAAGATAAGGCTTGATCATTGGTGTGTCTTCTGTTAAAGCCCATTTGAAACGGGTATAACTGTGATGGTGACTATCGGCGAGATGGTGTACCACTTGTCGCACCGTCCAACCTTCTTCTCGATACGGCGTATCCAACTGTAAATCACTCATTTCACTTACCATATCACGCAATTGCGCTGGCATCATTTCCAAGATCATGATCCACTCTTTGAGCTTCTCCTCAGAAATGTCTTGAGGCATAGAATATTTCCCGATGGGATATTGTAGTTGTGCTTTATTTTCCATGGCATAAAAATAGAAAAAGTGTCCGCCAAGACGAACACTTTTTTATTACTACTTGTTCACAAAAACTCCTAATGATAGAGATCAAGGAGATATTCCTCTACTTATTTTACGGCTACTAGCTCGACATCAAAAATCAAGGTAGCATCTGGAGGAATCACTCCACCAGCTCCAGCACTTCCGTACGCCAAATCTGAAGGGATTACAAAGCGGGCTTTATCACCAACACTTAATAACTGAATACCTTCATCCCAACCTGGAATTACTTGTCCTACTCCTAATTCAAAATCAATAGGCTCATTGCGTTTAAACGAACTGTCAAAAACAGTTCCGTCTGATAACTGCCCCTTATAGTGTACAGAAACAGTTTGCCCCTTCTCTGCTTTTTGTCCTTTCCCTTCTTGGATAAATTGATATCTCAATCCGCTATCTGTTTTATCAAAACCTGTAGCTAATGCATCAATTCCTGCTTCCTGAGTCGCTTTTACTTCAGCGATTCTTTTTGCTCTAGAACCTTCAAAAGTTCTGAAAGACTCTATTGCATTCCATGCTTCAGCATCAGCACCAACACGAATAATCTCTAAGGTATCGATAGTGTCACCCTGAGCAACAGCATCTACGATATCTTGACCTTCTACAACCTTACCAAAAACAGTATGTTTTCCATCCAACCAATTGGTTGCGATGTGTGTGATATAAAACTGACTCCCATTCGTTCCAGGTCCAGCATTTGCCATACTCAAAACTCCAGGTCCATCATGTTTCAATTCTGGATGGAACTCATCATCAAATTTATAACCTGCATCCCCTGTTCCTGTGCCAAGTGGACAACCCCCTTGGATCATAAAATCAGGAATAACACGGTGCCATGTTAAGCCATTATAATAAGGTGTTCCCTGAGGCTTTACTGAGTTTTCTAAAGCTCCTTCTGCCAAAGCCACAAAGTTCCCTACGGTTCCCGGTGTCTTTTCATGTTCTAATTTTACTACGATTGCGCCTTTAGGCGTATTGAATTTTGCGTAAATACCGTCTTGCATGCTACTCTTTTTTAATGAGGTGCAAAGATAGGCAGGAAGAATGAGCTACGAAAGGTGTATTTGAAAAGTTATAGTATGTATCTATCGTCGCAGAAAATTAAGATTTCTTCATCCCCATTGGAGTCATCGTTCGAAGCTGAAGTCGCCATTGGTCATCCTCTTTAATAAACACACTCGAAAAACGTATTTTACCCGGCACTGATCGCCCCATGATCGTCCCCTTTATTTCAAGAACACCAAGAACAAAACCCATGTCATTTTTAACAAGAACCTCGTTTACCACAATGTTAAGACTGGAAATATTCAAATTTTTAACTCCGGAAATTGCCTGGGCTTTATCTTCAATAATTCCTATGCCGAAATAAGCTCAAAATCAGCCGTTGCTATTTCTGCAAGGGGTGTTGTATTATGATCAAGCACATAAGAGGTGTATAAGAACTCATTTAGTGTAACAAGCTCAAGTTCTTCTAAAGTATAGGCCGTTTGAGCCAGCGTAACGATCCGAATCATCAGGGAACTGTTCTCAAAATGCTATCTTTTCAGGAACAAGTTCTCCAAAAAAAACGGGGGCATCCCTAAATTAATTAGCGACCTCGCTCATAAACTTGATACGATACAGACGTAATTCTTCGTCATCGTAATCACCATCAAACTCTTCAAGTGCTGCTTCAATCTTATCGGTCTCAGCTTCCATGAAGTATTCGTGCAGCTCTTCTTGCTGATCTTCGTCTAGTAATTCATCGATCCAATAATTAATATTGAGTTTGGTACCACTAAAAACGATGGCTTCCATCTCTTTAATAAAGGTCGTCATATCTTTTCCTTTCGCGGAAGCGATATCATCCAAAGGCAATTTGCGATCTACATTAGTAATAATATACAATTTCAAAGCACTATTCGCTCCTGTACTTTTCACAACTAAATCATCTGGCCTCAGAATATCGTTATCCTTAACATATTGAGAAATCAAGGTGATAAACTCGTTTCCAAACTTCTTAGCCTTCCCATCACCCACTCCATGAACGACGCCTAATTCCTCGAGCGTTACCGGATACTTTATAGCCATATCGATAATAGAAGGATCTTGAAACACGACAAATGGAGGTACATCAGCCTTTTTAGCTACTTTTTTACGTAGATCTTTAAGTAGCGCTATGAGTTGCTTATCCGAATCAACCCCTGCCTTGGCCGCTGAAATAATCGCATTGTCTGTTTGTTCATCGAATACATGATCGTCGGCCATCATAAATGAATTAGGATTCTCAATAAAATCAAGTCCTTTTTGGGTGATTTTAACGACTCCGTAACTCTCAATATCTTTTTTAACAAAACCGGCCACTAAACTTTGACGTAATAGGGCATGCCAATAGGCTTTATCTCTATGTTTTCCACAACCAAAAAAGGGCTGCTCATGTGTTTTATGAGAAGAAATTATAGCATTTTCATTACCTATCATAGTAAAGACAATGTCTTTACTCTTGTAAATCTGCTTGGTATCCCGCACCACCTTTAATAATTGTTGCAGTTCTGCTTGTGCTTCGTGTTTCTTCTTCGGGAAGCGCATATTATCATCAAGCATACCCCCTTCACCTGTTGCATTGTCAAAGGCTTCTCCGAAATAATGCAAAATAAACTTCCGTCGAGACATACTCGTCTCACAATAGGCTACCACTTCTTGTAAAAGAGCATGACCGATTTCCTGTTCTGCGACAGGTTTACCGCTCATAAATTTTTCGAGTTTCTCAATATCCTTATAGGCATAGAAGGCCAAACAATGTCCCTCTCCTCCATCTCGCCCTGCGCGTCCAGTTTCTTGATAGTAACTCTCTATACTTTTTGGAATATCGTGATGAATCACAAAACGCACATCTGGTTTATCGATCCCCATACCAAAGGCAATGGTTGCAACCACAACATCCGTATCTTCCATTAAGAACATATCTTGATGGCGGACTCTTGTTTTGGCATCCAGTCCTGCATGATAAGGCACGGCTTTTAGGCCATTTACCTGTAATGTTTGTGCAAGTTCTTCCACCCGTTTTCGCGAAAGACAATAAATAATACCGCTCTTTCCTTCATTTTGTTTTACAAAACGAATGATATCACCGTCGACATCTTTTGTTTTAGGACGGATCTCGTAATAAAGATTTGGTCTATTAAAGGACGCTTGGAAAGTATTGGCATCTGTTACTCCCAAATTCTTGAGTATATCTTCTTGAACTTTTGGGGTTGCCGTTGCAGTTACTGCAATAATGGGAATATTATCTCCAATGCGTTTGAGTATACTGCGTAAGTTTCTATATTCTGGTCTAAAATCATGACCCCACTCTGATATACAGTGGGCCTCATCAATGGCGAGAAAAGAGATCTTCACCGAACGGAGAAATTCAACATTTTCTTCCTTCGTAAGAGATTCAGGTGCCACATAGAGTAATTTGGTCACTCCTCGAGTTATATCCTCTTTAACTGTCTTTATTTCACCCTTTGTTAGGGATGAGTTCAAAACATGGGCAATCCCATCCTCTTGGGAAATCCCTCTCAAGGCATCTACTTGGTTCTTCATGAGCGCAATGAGCGGAGAAACAACAATTGCCGTGCCCTCTTCTATGAGCGCTGGTAATTGATAACATAGCGATTTCCCGCCGCCAGTAGGCATGATCACAAAATTGTGATGCCCTCCAACAACGCTTTTAATAACTTCTTCCTGAAGCCCTTTGAACTGGCTAAAGCCAAAGTATTTCTTGAGTGATGCGTGTAAGTCTAATTCTACCGAATTCATTTATTTTACTGCATTTTTACATACCTTTGTTATATCTAAATATACTAAATTCCTAACGTTAAACAAACGTTAAACCAACTTAAAACAATCTAGTTTTGAATATTCATCAACAGATTATTGCTAGTGCTCAGAAAACCATAACGATAGAGCAAAAAGCTATAGCGCATCTGAGTTCCCTTATCGATCTCGAATTTGCCCAAGCGGTGTCGACTATCTACAATTCAGATGGACGCGTAATTATCACTGGGATAGGAAAAAGTGCCATTATAGCACAAAAAATTGTTGCGACCTTAAATAGCACCGGGACTCCTTCTATTTTCATGCATGCTGCAGATGCCATTCATGGAGATTTAGGTACTGTTCAGACTCATGATATTGTAATTTGTATTTCAAAAAGCGGAAATACTCCCGAAATAAAGGTACTCGTTCCTCTGATAAAAAAAACAGACAATACACTCATCGCTATTACATCGAATCGAGATTCCTTTTTAGGGACTCAAGCCGACTTTGTTTTACACGCTTTCGCGGAAGCTGAAGCCTGCCCCAACAATCTTGCACCAACAACGAGTACAACCGCACAACTCGTAATTGGTGATGCAGTGGCAATTGCCTTATTAGATCTCAAAGGATTCTCCAGTAAAGATTTTGCCAAATATCACCCAGGGGGTGCTTTAGGAAAGAAATTATACTTGCGCGTAAGTGACCTCACCAAAATGCATGACAAACCTCAAGTTTCCCTAGAAGCTAGTGTCAAGGAAGTCATTGTGGAAATTTCAGCAAAGAGATTAGGAGTCACTGCTGTTGTAAATGAAGGGACAATCATTGGGATTATCACAGATGGTGACCTGCGAAGAATGCTTGCTAAAAATGATAGCCTCGAAGGACTAACAGCTGCTTCCATAATGAGTGCAGCTCCCAAAACGATCGACAACGATGCCATGGCGGTCGCTGCTAAGGAAATCTTGGAAACAAATGGAATTAGTCAGCTGCTCGCTGTAGAAAACGACCAATATGCTGGGGTCGTGCACATTCATGATTTGATTAAAGAAGGAATTATCTAATGGCAAAAAAAGAAAAAAAGCATCCCAACGAAATGTCATTTTTGGATCATTTAGAAGTATTAAGGTGGCATTTAATTCGCTCTACAATTGCGATTGTAAGTATCGCTATTGTCGCTTTTGTATTTAAAGAATTTCTCTTTGATGTGATCATCTTTGGTCCTTCCTATCCCGATTTTGTTTCCTACGATATACTTTGTAAAGTTTCGCAACTCTTCGGGCTAGAAAAAGGGTGTATAACAGAAGGAGACATGGAATTTGTCTTGCAAAGCAGAAAAGTATCTGGACAATTCAGTGTTGCTATTTGGACCTCCATTACCGCTGGATTCGTACTTGGTTTCCCTTATTTGCTCTACGAATTCTGGAAGTTTATTTCTCCAGGTCTTTATACGAACGAACGTCAAAGCTCTAAAGGTTTTATCCTTATTGCTTCCTTATTATTTTTCATAGGGGTACTCTTCGGCTATTTTGTAATTGTACCCTTATCGATTAACTTTCTGTCCAATTTTAGTATCTCTAAAACCGTTGAAAATCAATTTGATATTGAATCTTTTATTAGCATAGTGCGGTCATCTGTACTTGCTGGAGGTATTATTTTTGAATTACCCATTATCATATTTTTCTTGAGTAAAATTGGATTAGTAACGCCCGCACTCATGCGGAAGAACAGAAAGTTTGCTTTGGTGATTGTATTGATCGTTTCGGCGGTAATTACGCCTCCAGATATTGCAACCCAAGTGATCGTTTCTGTGCCAATTCTCATTTTATATGAAGTAAGTATTTATATTTCAAGAATAGTGGAAAAGCGTGAAGACCGCAAAGCAAAGAAATCCGGATTGGCTTAACATAACCTATTAGAGTAGAATTAGAAAGTGGGAGCTACCGCTTTCGCGAAAGCATATATATAATGAGTAATATTATAGAAGAATTTAATGACTACCGTTCTAAAATGAACGATAAACTGCTTGCCGAAAACAACAAAGTGGTCAAGCGTATTTTTAATCTAGATACCAATGCCTTCGCAGAAGGAGCCTTGGACAAAAAAACTAAGGAACTCCTAGGTCTTGTCGCCTCTGCTGTATTGCGTTGCGACGACTGTGTAAAATATCATCTGGAGAGTTCGCACAAAATGGGCGTGACTAAAGAAGAAGTTATGGAAACCTTGAGTATTGGAACCTTAATAGGAGGAACCATTGTAATTCCACATTTGCGCAAAGCCTTTGAATATTGGGAGGCCTTAGAGGAATCCAAGTAATGCACGACCGTTAAGTCCATCTTAAAGTATGGACACCTTTATTTCAAATCCATCGAAACTCCTATATTTACCAATACTATGAAATTACGTGCAGAAAACTTAATGAAATCCTATAAAGGCCGAAAGGTCGTTAAAGATGTTTCTGTGGAAGTAAATCAAGGCGAGATTGTCGGTTTATTAGGCCCCAATGGCGCTGGAAAAACAACTTCTTTTTATATGATCGTAGGTTTGGTAAAACCCAATGGCGGCACCATCTACCTCGATAATAAAGAAATCACCAAATACCCGATGTACAAACGTGCTCAAAACGGAATAGGATATCTGGCACAAGAAGCTTCAGTGTTTAGAAAACTAAGTATTGAAGACAATATCCTCAGCGTACTCCAACTCACCAAACTTTCCAAGAAAGAGCAACTTCATAAAATGGAGGAGCTTATTGAGGAATTTAGCTTAGGGCATATCCGCAAAAGCCGTGGAGATCTGCTCTCTGGAGGAGAACGTCGTCGTACAGAAATTGCGCGCGCACTGGCTACCTCACCAAATTTCATTCTGTTAGATGAACCCTTTGCAGGCGTAGATCCTGTTGCGGTAGAAGATATTCAACGGATTGTTGCACAATTGAAAGACAAGAATATTGGTATTCTGATCACCGACCATAATGTACAAGAAACCTTGGCTATTACCGATAGAACGTATTTGATGTTTGAGGGAAGCATCCTGAAACACGGAAGCCCTGAAGAACTCGCCGCTGATGAAATGGTGCGCAAAGTATACCTCGGTCAGAATTTTGAATTGAGGAAGAAAAAAATATTTTAGAACCATCCTATCCATTGATTTCCGTCCGTTCGGAAAAAAACAAACTTTTATGATCCTTGAAGAGCTTAATAAACGAAGTGAATCCAAATGCGAACTGTGCGCAAGCACTGAGAATCTTCAGCTACACATTGTAGCTCCGCACACACGTGAAGCATTAGAGTTTGCTGCATACATTTGTGGCACATGTAAAGTACAGGTTGATAAACCAGAAGAAGCAGACCCAAATCACTGGCGCTGTTTAAACGATAGTATGTGGAATCCGGAACCTGCAGTTCAAGTCTTAGCTTGGCGCATGCTCAAACACCTTAAGAGCGAAGACTGGCCACAAGGACTGTTAGACATGATGTACATGGAAGATGACACCTTGGCTTGGGCCAAATCTGGATATCAAGATCTTGCTACCGTCGTCAAACATAGGGATAGTAATGGCACCATACTGGAACTTGGAGATGATGTCGTCCTAATTAAGGACCTTGATGTAAAAGGGGGTGGGAACTTTACAGCCAAACGAGGCACCGCTGTACGTCGTATTTCATTAGTGCATGACAACCCAGAACATATTGAAGGTAGAATAGAAGGAGTGCATCTTGTTATTTTGACCAAATTTGTAAAGAAGAGTAACTAGTTACTCACAATGCATTAAAAAAAAGATCCTTGAACACAATCGCTCAAGGATCTTTTTTTTGGAGACCACTGCTTTCTCCAACCATAGGCAGAAATCCCTTCCCAATAAGTCGCGGTGACTGAGAGGATATGAAGCTGCCATACTAAATGCCTAGCCTTTTGAAATTTGGCCAAAACATCCATTTTATTTGTACCTTTGCAAGCTATTTGAAAGTTTTCCGACTCACCGTCGGAACCGGAATGAGACTATGAAAACAGAACTAGAAAGACAATTGGAAGAAATCGAAGCTATGGGCGATGATCACGTTGGATCAAGCGCCACGACACCCTTGCGTGAAGATGCCTTTGAACTGAGTGATATTGAAAAGATTGCCAGCATCAAAAAAGATGTCGCTAGCATTTTAGAAACTTTAGGCATGGACCTTTCAGATGATAGTTTGAAAGGAACCCCAAATCGCGTGGCAAAAATGTTTGTCAATGAGATTTTTAGCGGACTGAATCCTGACAAAAAACCGAAGGCTTCTACTTTTGCCAACAACTACAAGTATGGCGAAATGCTCGTCGAAAAAAATATTACGGTATACTCTACCTGTGAGCACCATCTTCTACCTATAGTTGGACGTGCCCATGTTGCTTATATTTCAAACGGCACCGTCGTGGGACTTTCCAAAATGAATCGCATCGTTGATTATTTCGCAAAACGTCCTCAGGTACAAGAACGTTTGACCATGCAAGTGGTACAGGAATTACAAAAGGTATTGAATACGCAAGATGTTGCCTGCGTCATAGATGCAAAGCATTTATGCGTTAACAGTCGTGGCATTCGCGATATTGAAAGTAGCACCGTAACAAGTGAGTTTGGCGGGAAATTCAAAGAAGTGGCAACACGTCGTGAATTTTTAGACTACATCAAGCTAGACACCGAATTTTAAATAGCGTCCTGCGCATTTCAAAAAAAAAAAAAAAAACGGTGACCAAAGTGTCGCCGTTTTTGAGTTTTACACCGGAGATGAATATCTTCGCTATACATTATCAAAGGAGAACATACATGGCCTTATACCAATCACAAGAATTAAAGATCTATAATTCCCTTTCGGGAAAAAAGGAAACATTCGAACCCCTTTTAGAAGGACATGTCGGAATGTACGTCTGTGGTCCCACGGTATATAGTAATGTGCACCTCGGAAACGTGCGCACCTTCATGAGTTTCGATATGATTTTCAGATATCTGAAACATTTAGGATACAAAGTGCGTTACGTGCGTAATATTACAGATGCAGGACACCTTACCGATGATGGGGATCACGGAGAAGATAAGATTGCAAAAAAAGCACGCTTAGAAAAAATTGAACCCATGGAAGTTGTACAACAGTACACCGTGGATTTTCATAACATCCTAAACACGTTCAACTTCTTACCACCCAGTATCGAACCTACTGCTACGGGCCATATTATTGAGCAAATTGAAATCATAAAGAAAATTATTGCGAATGGATATGCCTATGAAAAAAATGGCTCTGTCTATTTTGATGTTGTGAAATTTAACGAAGACCACGACTACGGAAAGCTTTCTGGGCGAAAATTGGAAGACATGATCACCAATACGCGTGCCCTTAATGCACAAGACGAAAAGGAAAATCCACAAGATTTTGCGCTTTGGAAAAAAGCCGAATCACAGCATATTATGAGATGGCCAAGCCCTTGGGGAGATGGTTTCCCAGGATGGCATCTCGAATGTACAGCAATGAGTACCAAATATTTGGGCGAACAGTTTGACATTCACGGTGGTGGAATGGATTTAAAATTTCCGCACCACGAATGTGAGATTGCTCAAAATGAAGCTGCTTTAGGAAAAGAACCTGTGCGTTATTGGTTGCATGCAAATATGCTTACCCTTAACGGTCAGAAAATGTCTAAGAGTACTGGTAATAGCATAAATCCTAGTGAAATTTTCACTGGAGATAGTGAGCACCTAAGCAAGGGATTTGCACCAAGTGCCGCTCGTTTCTTTGTATTACAAGCTAATTATAGAAGCATCCTTGATTTTAGTAATGACGCCTTACTCGCTAGTGAAAAAGGCTTCTATCGACTGATGGAATCTCTTAAGATCGCTAAAAGCTTGCCCACTTCGGACAGCAGTTCATTTGATGTGGCAGCATGGAAGCAGACGTGCTATAATACTATGAATGACGATTTCAACAGTCCGATGTTGATTGCACAGTTGTTTGACGCTGTGAAGCAGATCCACTTAACCAAAGATGGGAATGCAACGATCACACCAGTCGACTTGCAATTACTTCAAGAGACGATGCATACTTTTGTATTTGATGTCCTTGGTCTTGAGGATGGGGACGCTTTCGCGAAAGCGGATGACTCAAAACTCTCAGGCGCTATAGAATTGTTAATCAAACTTCGCAAGGAAGCCAGAGACAATAAAGACTTTGCTACTTCTGATGTGATCCGAGATGAACTATTAGCCCTCGGGATTCAACTGAAAGATGGACGTGAAGGAACCAGCTTTACCGTAGCCTAAGATGAGAGATCTCAAAAAAATAGCGATTGCGCCTTTTTTGGGTCTTATCTGGTTGTATCAGAAACTTATTTCATCTTGGACGCCTTCAAGTTGCCGTTTTACGCCTACTTGTTCGCACTACACCAAGGAAGCGCTCCAAACGCATGGCCTGCTCAAAGGAGGTCGTTTGTCTATCAAACGCATCTTCTCTTGTCATCCTTGGGGCAGACAAGGATATGATCCCGTGCCGCCTAAAGAACCCGATCACCAAAATTTAGGTTAAGCCTTCCGCTTTGGAGACTTACTTTATTATCTTAGTCCCACATTTAACAATCATAATTATACGCCTACATGCTCGCATTAAAATTCACTTGGAATCCTATCTCTGGAATTGACCTTGGATTTATCACGATACACTTTTACTCTTTAATGTTTGTAGTGGCCTTTTCATTGGGTTATTACTTGATGAAGTCCATATTCAAAAGAGAAGGTGTGGGTCAAGAAAAACTAGACAGCCTATTTATCTATGCGGTAGTATCCATCTTACTTGGAGCCCGCTTAGGCCACGTTATTTTTTACGAACCTACACTCTTTAAAACCGATTTTTTCTCGGTCTTTTTACCTTTTCGTTTTGTTCCTGAATTTGAGTTTACTGGCTTTCGTGGCTTGGCGAGTCATGGTGCGGCCATTGTTACCTTAATTGGAATGTACATTTACAATAAGAAGATTTTACAAAAGTCTTGGTTATGGATCTTAGATCGTGTGGTCGTCCCTGTCGCTTCAGGAGCTGTATTTGTACGTTTGGGAAATTTCCTCAACTCTGAAATGGTAGGTCGTGAAACAGACAGTGCTATTGGCATCCGGTTTGTACAACATAACATTTCTGAGAATGAAGCAATTGCAAAAACAGGAATAAGATCGGGAAATAAAGCCTTGAGAGAGCTGACTACAAATCCACAGTTTACAGAACTCGTTGATAGCATCCCATACAGATACCCAGGGCAATTGATGGAAGCCTTTGGCTACGTTTTTGTTTTCCTAATTTTATTCGCAATCTATTGGAAAACGGAAGTACGCAAAAAGCCTGGATTCATCTTTGGATCCTTCCTGTTACTATTGATGACTGTACGTATTATTGTAGAGCAGTTTAAATTACCCCAAGTAAACAGCAGAAGTGATTGGGACCTCAACACGGGTCAGTTATTGAGTATTCCATTTATCTTAATCGGCTTATATTTTGTAATCACTTCTCTTATCAAAAAAGAGGCGCAGGCATGAAAAGAACATTCCTAATTGTAGTATGTATAGGAAGTATTTGGGCTTGTAAAGACGATAACTCGACAGCTAAAAAAAACGTTACTCCCACAGAAATAGCCTTTACGAAGGAGGGAACACTAAGCCTTATTAAAGACAGCGGCACCTTACTTAAAACCATTGATATTGAAATCGCCGATGACGACTATCAGCGCGAAACAGGTTTGATGCATCGCGCTGCACTGCTCGACTCTCAAGGAATGCTTTTTGTCTTTGACGAAGAAGATTTTCGTGGATTTTACATGAAAAACACCTTGATCTCCTTAGACATCATTTATATCGATGCGAATGGAAAGATGGTGAGCTTTGCAGAGCAAACCAAACCCATGGACGAAACCACTTTACCCTCCCAAGTGCCAGCAATGTATGTTCTAGAAATCACTGGAGGCCTCTCTGAAGACTGGGGCCTGGAAGCGGGGGATCGTATTGAGTGGCAACGTGATTAGGGATTAGCAATTCTTGATGTATTAACGTCTTTTACGCGCTAGGGATTGACAATCCTTATATTCTCTTACCTACTCATTGCAAGGCCCTAGTCTTTTGTATTATCGCTTCATGCCCTTGATGTATGTACTTGCTTTTTCAACACATCGAAGCTACAAAGCATCCACTCATTTAACAAAATATCATACACACAAAAACCCGCTAACCAAATGGATAGCGGGCTCTTTATATTGTCTAGGTAAACTTTATTTCTTAGCTAAGAAATCGCTTACTTGTTCTGGATTCATTACTGATTCCACAAATGTGTACGCCCCAGTTTTTGGAGACTTTACCATTTTGATTGCCTTAGTAAGACGCTTAGATCCCGTCTGTAACGATGCTACTGATTTCTTTGCCATGTCTTCTTATTTTATTTCTTTGTGAACGGTCATACGCTTAAGCACAGAGTTAAATTTCTTTAGCTCCATACGGTCTGGCGTATTCTTTTTATTTTTTGTCGTAATATATCTTGACGTTCCTGGCTGACCAGTTGCTTTGTGTTCTGTACACTCTAATATTACTTGAACTCTGTTCCCTCTCTTTGCCATCTCGGTTTTTCTTTATGGGATTATTTTGTTAAGAATCCCTTTGCACGCGCTTCTTTAAGCACCGCAGAGATTCCTTTTTTATTGATATTCTTCAAAGCAGAAGTAGATACTTTCAACGTAATCCACTTATCCTCTTCTGGAATGTAAAATCTTTTCTTAACAAGATTAACGTTAAATTTACGTTTCGTCTTATTCATCGCGTGAGAAACATTGTTTCCTACCATCGCTTTTTTACCCGTAAGCTCACAAACTCTAGACATTGCTATAAACTTTAATATAGTTATTTCAAAATAGGGTGCAAAAATACATAAAATTTCAAGTCACACCAAAACTATTTGCTAGTTATTTTAATATTTCTTCCAGTAATAATTCTAGCGCTTTATTTACTGTTTTCCCAATGACTCTTTCTCTGTGTTTTCCCATCATAAACTCATAAGAGATAACTCCCTTACTACTAGCAACTCCAATGTACACCGTTCCAACCTCAGCGTCCGCATCCCCTTTGGTAGGTCCCGCATTACCCGTTGTTGAAATCCCTATATCTGCTTTATACATCCCGCGCACTTTTTCTGCCATGGCTTCTGCCACAGCACCGCTTACCACAGAGCGCTCTTTAATAAGCGCAGCATCGACACCCAAAATATCTACCTTAGACTGCGTCGCGTACGTCACTAAACTTCCTCTTAGATATCCTGAAGCACCAGGTTTCGATGTAAATCGCTGTACTAGCTGTCCGCCGGTACAACTTTCTGCAATGGCCAACATTTTTCCTTGGGCTACCAATTGTTTCCCAATGATTTCTTCCAGACTCCCTTCCTCTTCATAGCCTACAAAAACATCTGCAACCAAGACCTTCAACTTTTCACATTCTTCCGCCATCGCCTTTTCCACAATGGACTTTTCCATCCCTGTTGATGACAATCTCAAACGCACCCGTCCTAATGAAGGCAAGTACGCCAAACTAATGGTTGCTGGAAGTTCATTTTCAAAAGCTTCAATGCGCTCTGCAATGACACTTTCTCCAAGTCCGTAGGTCAGTAGGGTTTTGTGCAATATAAAGGGAAGCTCATAGCGTTGTTCTAATCTAGGAATCACTTCGTACTCCATCAAACCTTTCATTTCATGCGGAACCCCAGGCATTGACACAAAAATAGTCCCCTCCTTCTCCAGCCACATTCCTGGAGCCGTACCAAAGCGATTAGTCAAAACCTCCGCTTTTGACAACACCATTGCCTGCGACCTGTTAGCAGGAAGCATTGGTTTTTTAATATATGCACTAAAAATATGAGAAACATGATCGAGTACTTCTTGATTCAGGACCAAGGTATCATCCATGAATTCACAAAAAGTATGTTTTGTAATATCATCCTTAGTAGGACCTAAACCTCCCGTAACAATAACGAGATCTACACGCGCTTTCGCGAAAGCTAACGCATCCAGAATATGTCTTCTCTCATCTTGAACCGATGTAATCTGATACACCGAAACACCAATAGCATTTAATGCCTTGGAAATATATACCGAATTGGTATCTACAATCTGACCAATGAGAATTTCATCGCCAATAGTTATTATTTCTGCCTTCATTTAGCTGGGGAAGTCTTCTTTTAATTCTGCAAGAACGAGGGCAACCACGCTCACTATATCATCTAACTGCGGCTGAATAAAATCGGTTGATTTACTAGACGCCGACCACTTCTCCATTGCAGCAATTTGCTTGAGAAGATCGATACCAAACATATCAAAATTAGGCTTCATCTTATGGGCAAACTGATATGCCATTTTATGGTTATCATTAGCAATAGCACTTTCCATTGATGCTACATCCGGTGGAATCTCTTCTAAGAAAGTTTGAACAATTATTACTACAAAACTATCATCGCCTCCTGCTATTTCTCTTACCTTCTCTAAATTGTAATGTCTTTTCATAGTTACTTCACATGGATTGAAAATAGCTCTTTGCTATTAATATACCCTTTTAATTTGTCATTTACGGCTACAGGTCCAACACCTGCTGGAGTTCCTGTAAATATAACATCTCCTATCTTAAGTGTGAAAAATTGAGAGACATAACTTATCAATTCGTCAATTTTCCACAGCATATGAGCTGTATTTCCCTCTTGTACCACTTCACCGTTTTTTTCTAAGGTAAATGCAATAGCATCCACCGAAGATACTTCCGATTTAGAAATCCAATTTCCAACCACGGCAGCCCCATCAAAAGCCTTTGCCTTTTCCCAAGGGAGGCCTTTGGCTTTGAGCTGACTCTGTAGATCCCTGGCTGTAAAATCAATACCTAGTCCAATCTCATCGTAATACGTATGCGCAAACTTAGGATCAATATACTTTCCTAATTTTTTTATCTTCACCAACACCTCTACCTCGTAATGTACATCTTGAGAGAATTCTGGAATCACAAAAGGGTGTTGTTTCAACAATATTGCCGAGTCAGGCTTTAAAAACACCACAGGATGCTCTGGGCGCTCATTATTGAGCTCTTCAATATGTTTCGCGTAATTACGACCAATGCAAATTAATTTCATCTTCCCTAAAGTTTAGTGTTGAGTTTGCGGAGTTTGATTTGCGTAAGCACCTTTTTAGTATACAACGGGAAATCTGCATTTTGAATCCACCCGTAGTAGCCAGGCTCTTTATCCATAACCGCTTCCACTAATTTTCCTTTGTGCTTTCCAAACGTAAAAATTTCTACTCCATCATCGTTGTATCCGATAAACCCAGCAAAATCGGCTCTTTTATTTCTCGAACTAAATTCAGCAAGATCCTTCATATCGTTGGGCAAATCTGCATAACGATCCAATTGAGATTTCAATACCTCATACGTCGCTTTTGTATCTGCAGCGGCGCTGTGTGCGTTGGTCAAATCTTTATCACAATAAAATTTATAAGCAGCGACAAGCGTGCGCTGCTCCATTTTATGGAAAATATTTTGAACATCAATCGCATTTCTGTTTTTCAAATCGAAATCGACATCAGATCTCAACAATTCTTCCACCAGTAATGGAATATCAAAACGATTGGAATTGAACCCAGCGAGATCAGAATCTTTAATAATATCATGAATGTCTTTGGCGCGCATGGCAAAGGTAGGTTTATCTACAACATCTTCATCGCTTATACCATGCACGGCAGTGGTCTCAGCTGGAATGGGCACGGTTGGATTAATGCGCTCTGTAAACTCTTCCTCCCTCCCGTCTGGGAACACTTTAAGGATAGAAATCTCTACGATGCGGTCTTTAGCAACATTGATTCCTGTAGTTTCTAAATCAAAAAAACAAATAGGGCGGATTATATTGAGTTTCATAGTCTGTAATTGGATCACAAAAATACTCTTTGTATCGCTATTTACCCCTTCCCGCTTTTCAAATGTTTGCAAAATCAGTATCTTTTGACATATGATTTGCAGTATATGAACCTTCCCAAACAAATAAGTTCTTTTTTAATCGTTCTCTTCGCCCTTTTTAATGATGGAACTTCGTTTGCTCAAACAGATGTTAAAGCAGTAGAACTGATTGAAGATAAGCAATCCAAGCGGTGGATGCTATACGCTCAAAACAATACTGATGTTGAGTACGAAGCCCTTTTGATCGTTCAAGGCGAAGGGTTTCGCAGAAGCGCAGACCGCCCTGTTATCAAAAAAATACCCCCAAATAGCAAGATTCTAATGATCACTTTAATTCCCATCAAAGGAGTCACACCGACCTACACCAAAATATTCACATTTGAAGAACAATTACAAACCATTACAAAACGAAAAGGAGCAAATAGACCTGAGTACGTCAATATCCGTCCATTGCGTACCAATGAGTTTACGGTATTTACCGCGGACGACTGCCCTAAATGTGATATCCTTATGGACCATTTAAGCAGTAACCACATTAAACACAGATCACTTACCCTGGAAACTCATAATAGCGTACAAGAGTTCATGTTTGAAAATATTCATGATCTCACTCCTGAAACTACAATACTAGCAATGCCTGCTATCCTTTTTCAAGGGAAACAATATCATACGATTTACAATATCTATCAGTTTATTGACAATTTTGACTGGAAATTATTAAGATAAGCAGCTCTTATTGCAGGTATTTTACGGACTCAAACGCTCTTAATGGCAAGTGAAAATATATTACATAGCTATAAAAAAATGTTTCCTACAACACAAAGACGGGACATCAAAAAATAAATTATGACAGATACCATGCATTGGATTTCTAAGAATTCTCACCTTATCATTTCTCTATCTATTGTTGTTCCAACTGCAATAATTTACGGCTCACCATCCATTCTGCCAGAACATTTGGACATCCAAGTCAACACCATTGATCTTTCAAATATGCTGAAAGCAATTATGGGCTTGTATCTAGGGATTTCACTTGTATGGATTTTGGGAATATGGAAAAGTGAGTATTGGAAAAGAGCCACCCAACTGAATATATTATTCATGCTAACGCTCGCAACAGGCCGAGCGCTAAGTATGGTTGCGGATGGCCTACCCACAGGAGGCTATATTTTTGGAATCGTAGCAGAATTTACGATCGGAATTCTCTCGATCTACCAGCTTAAGAAATATGGCACTGAATGAATAGCACCTTGAATAAAAAGCTACTGGTAACAAAATAACTTCGAGCCTTTATCCCCGATCTTTCAGTCGGACATTTTGCGTCTATGCTCTCATTTTGTCGTTTTCACAACATGCTCTGTATTATAGGACATAGACGACTCTAAAAGTCAAAAATCGCGGCTGAATAAACGTTTCCGTAGTAAAAACCGATAAATCATTGGCGCTATTTCGTACCTGAGAATCAATATCTAATAGATTGGTAGCTTTGATTTCATATTCCCACTTGGCATCCCTATCCTTTCTATACGCAAGTGTGGCATCCCAATTTTGAAAGGACTGAGATTGGCCATTACCAAGATCCTGATTAGTGTACGTATAATTCGTTCGGAATGTCAGCGATTCCCATATGTAAGCATCAAACTCAATGGAAGGTGCATTGGTTACGAAGGTTGTCTTACGACTTCCTTGATTATTGTCAGTAATACTATAGCGATAACGTACACTTACATTAGGTGCTTTCTTATAATTGGTGCGTAAACCTGGCGTATACGTCTGCGTATACCCTTCATTAAGGGATTGTTGTTCTTGAATGAACTGATTGATCTTACTATAATTAAAACTAGCGTTAAGTGTCGCTCTCAACTTACCAAAAGTGCGCTGCACACGTCCAAAGACATTGACATTTTCATCAGCAAAACTAGAGTTGAAAAAAGTACTGGTCCGAATTACATTCTCAAAATTTGTTACGCTTCGTATCTGATCGATATTACTCGAATAGGACGCTCTGGCAAAAACATTGGTATAGTTGAACAGGTTGAAGCTACTGTAAACCAAACTTAAATTATTCGATAAGGCATTTTGTAGATCAGGTTCTCCAAATTGAATACTGTTATAACCATTCAATACAACTCCTTCTGCCAATCGCGTGATATCTGTAAATTGATTCCGCATATCATATCGCAAAGTCAAAGCTTCACTCTTTTTAAACTGGATTCGGGTTTCAAAGTCAGGTAAGATTCGAAAGAAATTATCTTCAACGGTCTCTCCAAATTGGATATTTTTATTTCCATATGCATGTGCAGAAAAACCTGGCGTGATGGTAAATTTTCCAGCTTTCAATCGATAATGAACACCCATATACACATCGCTGAAATTATACTCAACATCGTTAGATGCAAGGCCATCGTTAAATGTTGGTGTTGGATCAAACTGAGATCCATCCTCTAAAAATTGAAAAATATTAGAATTAAATGCTTGACGACTCAATATCGTCCCGAGTGTGATATTGATATTACTCTTGGTGTTAAGAATGTTGTAATAATCAAGTTTAGCATCGACCTGATTGGATTTTATTCTCCTGTTTTGACCGAGGTTATAATCATTTAAAGACGTATTAAGTCCCAAGGCTTCGGCCGTTGTATCAAAGGCATCTTCCCCGTTAGGATCATTTGCAAGAACAGCATTGTAGAAAGGGTCTTCATTTTTTAGCAAATGTTGTGCTTCAAAAGAAAAGATATTGGACTCATCTAAGGTATAATAATAATTGATGTTTTGGCTGAGACTAAAAGGTGTCACTTCATCCAACTGATTTGTTGCCCCAACGACAGAAGACGATAAACTTTGTTTTTGGGAATCATCTGAGATACGACTCAAGATGTCATAATCGAGTTGATTATTCATATTGGGTTGATAGGACGCACTAAGTTTCAATAATCCTTGATTCGAACGTTCTTTGCTCGTTTGCTCTGTAGCCTCGTCTGGAATCCCTAAATCTGGATTCGTATACTGTACAAAACTATTTTCCTTAGATAGAATACGGCTGCTATTGAAGATGAGAAACCCACTCAAATCCAATCCTGGATTGGGAGAATAGCTAAAATTTCCTGTCCCCAATTTATTTTCAACTTCTAAAGCATTGCCCTGATTTGTCAAGAAATTAAGACTGTTATCACCCAAATTAATACTGGTTCCACTGCCCCTGCTTGGCGCACGGAAACCACCACCAAAGTTTCTGATATCCCGTCGTGTTAAGGCAGACTCTCCTGTATTATTGAGATCTCCTATAAAATTAATGCTGTATTTTGGGTTATAAAAGAACAACTTAGGCTGCACTAAATACAGCGCATTATCTGGTGATGCTCCTCCACCAGCTGTCACATTCCCAAACCAAAAATTTTCCTTTCCTTCCTTCAACTTGATGTTCAAAGCTACATTATCCTGGTTATTGGTTACACCACGGAGTTGGCCAACCTCAGAATAATTACGTAACACTTCAATTTTATCGACCGCGTTAGAAGGTATATTCTTTGTTGCTAATTTGGTATCCCCATCAAAAAAATCCTTTCCATTTACCATCAACTTATTGACTACCTTGCCCTCTACTTCGATCTGTCCATCTTCATTAATCTCCACGCCTGGTAATTTGGCTAACACATCTTCCAACTTCCTTTCGGTCCCGTTTTTAAAGGAATCGGCATTGTAAATCAACGTATCCCCTCGAATCGTCACTGGCATTTCATAGGTAAGCTCAATGGCATCTAGCGCATTGTCCTCTTGTAGTATATAGTCCTTTGTAATGTCGCTTTCCTTTGTAGAAAGGGTCTCCTCAAAAGTCTTCATTCCCACATAGCTAATTTGCATCTGGTACGTGCCGTTATTCCCCAATTCCAAGGAAAAATTACCTTGCTCATCGGTAATTCCGTAAGATTCCAAACCACTCGTCGCGTCGTTAATAGCGATCACATTAGCCAATTCCAATGGGTTATTCAGGCTATCCCTAACCACACCTTGAAGTGTGATTTGAGCATAGGAGTGACAGGCTACCACAAGCAGCGCAAAGCAAAATATTTTTTTCATGATTGTGTTATAGTTGCAAATGTGAGTATCGATACAATGTGATGGCTATTAGTTTCCTCCTCTAGCTCTCCCACGATTGTTTCTCATCTCTTGCATTTTTCCTGTAATGGTAACTTGATAATCACTCTTAGTAATTTCTTTTCCTCTATCCGGAGCCTCAATCTCAATACTCTCCGTTGGGTTAAGAACAATTTTAGTGCATAAAATAGTCGTGTCGCCTGCGCTCACTTCTAATATGAGACCAGGCAATCCCCAATATGCTCCAGGTCCATGACTTACGGGTACCTGAGGGGTATACCACGCTTCAATTTCTGTCATTTTTACTTCTTCTTCCGGAACCTCTTCACTTCCATCGGCTGTAACCTTAGGCGTGGCTGGTCGTAAATTACTCCAAGAAAAGGAGTACCATGTCAACTCCAAAGTAGGCACGGAAGCCGTTGCTTTGAAGCACATATATTTACCTATCTGTTTTGATTCTTTACCCATTTTCCAATCGATCGCCTGCAGCTCATCTTTTACTAAAAACTGCTTTCCATAGAATTCTTGACTCTGGACTAAAGCATTCTCTTTTACATTTTTGTATTGCTCCCCTTGAGCAAAATTCTTCCCCCAAGAGTCAGTAGCACCAGACATGGCATCCAACTTATCCTCCTCGTTAAATACGGACGCTTCTTTATTAAAGTTTAGTGTATAGGTTTTTTCCAACCTGTTCTTCAAGCGGGCCTGCACCTCCTTTTTTTGTGCCTCACTCATTCGTGCACCCCAAGAACCAAGTTGCATGGTAGATTTAGATATGTAGACCGCTTGACCTTGAAATTCTTGAACATTTGACTTCGTAGGAACAAGCAAGATGGAGGCTAAAAAACCAATTGTTAATAGGATGGACTTCATAAATTTGGTGTTGATTTGGTTGTTTTGTTTAGCTAATATAACTAAAGATTAGACAATCAAGATCTGTTTATCAAAACATTAACAGTGATTCTGAGCGTAATACAAGGCGCTACATCCGAGTACTTCACTATCCCTCATGTATAAAGAAAGAAGAATCTAGACATCACCTTTAGTGAATTACTCGGACTCATATCACCTATTTGAGGAACGCTTTCGCGAAAGCGGCATTAAACAATATTGATTCCATAGGGCATGCAGGCCGCCTTATACCATTGTCACTATAAAGATCTCCAATAAATAACATCAGAAGTAATTTACTATCTATCCACACCTTAGGATATTTACACCCTTCAAAGGCCTATCCATATAATTTTTAAGATTGAAGCCATAGAACATTATTGGCCTAACACTATAACCAGTTGTTTCGAACTTACTTTTAAAAGATGTTATTCTAAAAAATATCCCGTAAAGATATAGGACCAGACCTCAAAGGACATGCATTCATGAGCGAGCCATAAAGCTGACGATATCTTGAGGCAACGAGTGATTTAAAAGGGGCTATCATTTTTCTAAAGAGGCAACTATTTAAAACAAATATTCGCTCTGAAATTAAAATATTTACGCGCTTTATAACCTTGCTTTCAAACATAAAATAAAAAGACCTAACCCAAGAACAATTGCATGGGATTGAGTACTATATTCAGTATTTAGAATACTGAAAAAACACCTTCTCATAATAATGAAATATTCAAGAAAAAATTAAGAAAATTCAATACATACTTAAAAGCAAATTACATTTTCTGCCAAAAAAACCAGTACAAAACCCATGCTATTATGTTTTTATTTCCGTTTGCTGTTAGCTTCGCTGTACAACCCAAAATAGATCTCTACTTAAAAATAGCAGTGAGTGTAAGTGAGCTTTTGATTATTATCACAGCGGCATTTATAGATGGACATATTAAGAAAATGAGGACGTTCTCTGCGCTTTAATAGCTAGAGAGGTCTTGATTGAGTCTGTATTAAAAACCTCACAAAGGCATTATCATTTTGCCTATTAAGCTCCTTAATACAGTGTATATAATGCCCTGATCTCCTGCTCCAAAATTGATGACAAGAAGACCAAAGGTATCTGGCTTAAAAAAAAGAAAAACAGATTATTTTTTTATTATCAAATAATTAAAAACACATTAAGGATCTGTTAAGCAAGATAGATCACCCTAGCCTTAGGATTATCTTTGAGTAACTTTTACTCATAAGCAATGAAAAAATATATAAATTATATCATTATATCTGTTTTATCCAGCTTTTATGCAGAGGCTCAAGAGCAAAACACCATTATGTTGGAAGTTGCCCCCTACTTTGTCGACTGTGTAAATTCAGATCAAGATCCATGTTTACAACTTCTAAATTTAGATGGTAGAAATTTAGCTGTTATTAATTCAGATGCCATAAAAGGATTTACGGCTGAGCCAGGATTTGAATACACCTTACAAGTACAAGCACTCCCTAAAGTTGAAGAAGAAGATCCATTGCGATATCAACTTGAAAATGTAGTATCAAAACTATGGGTACCTCAATATGCTATCGATGCCCCAGAATTAAAAGGAAGTTTTAGAGTAACCGGAGTCAACGGGGTGTCACTTAGTTCTAATCAAACTGAGCTTATCATAAATGCTAATAATAGTGTCATGAGAGGCTCGACTGAGTGTAATAATTATCACTTATTTTTTAAACAATTTGGGTACAGCTTAGTTTTTTCAAAAATTTTAACCACAGATTTATTCTGTTCATCGAGAAGACCTCTTCAACAAGAGTACTTTATAGTTTTTAATAGCGTCCATCATTTTGAATTTAAAGGGGACTTACTGAGGTTGTATGACTTGAATGATAAATTGCTTCTGGAAGCAAACCTATTGAGATAGATACTATGTAAGGAATACCGCAAGAGAGTGTTCCAAATGAACTAAAGCCTCCCACAATAATCTTTTAGATTTTGATCTAATAGCATCAAAATTATAGTGCGAAATAGGTTATTTCGGTGGCACTCCGCATTAAGAAGTACTTTGGCAAAGCATATATAGTCCCGTCTGTTCTTACTACAATGTTAGCCTTACAATTCAGCTTTCCAATTACCGGATTCATTCATGGTTTTATACCCCCTACATCTCAAAATATGGAGTCATTTGGCATACAAAGAAGATGCGTCATCGGTCTTTTTGAGGCAGTAGCCTTCCTCCATGAGTTATGGAAAATCTTGGGGCAACAATGAACCGGAATTGACATTTAAATACAGAATCCTACTCTTTTTGATCTTTGTATTTATCACCATTTTAATCTTTCGAATTTCAATAAAAATCAAAAGGTATTTTGCAACATAGAATAAGATCAGCCCAAACTCATCTGAGACAACCTTTCTCTAAAAATTTGCCTCTTTATAGGTAATAAGCAACCATTAACCGATAGCAAGCATGAAGTTTCGTCCATCCATCGTATTTTTTTTTACTATTCCTCTTTTCTATATCAAACGGTATGTCTCAAAATATTCGTAGAATATATAATTCTCAGGCAACAACAACAACAACAACAACAACAACAACAACAACAACAACAACAACAACAACAACAACAACAACAACAACAACAACAACAACAACTGTCTTAGAGGAAAGGCTTCAATTTTTACAAAAAGAGGCCCATGGACACGGACTCACTGTTGCCATTATCGCAAACGATAGTATCTTATTTAAAAACACCTATGGAACAAGGAGCTTCAAAGAAAAGAGTTCCTTTTGGCCTCCCAAAATTTTTATAGAACCTCTCTCAGTAAACTCCTCTTTGCATCCATAGTACTGAAACCTGTAGATTAAGGCTTGATAGATTGAGACAAGCCTTTGACAAACTAGACTTTCGATCACTTCTATGAGGGATCTCAAGATTTAATGGGCTTTAAACCATACAAGAAGATCACCGCAAGAATGTGCTTGTCTCATACCCCGGATTTCCTGATTGGAGATATCTAGGAAAATATGGCATTAACACGGGGAGAAAGCTAGAAATAGAACCCGAACCAGGCACCTACTATAGCTATTCTGGTGAAGGGATTCAACTATTACAGCCTATGGCGGAAGAAGTAACAAAGAAAGGGCTAGAAGAGTTAACGCAAGAACACGTTTTCCAACCTTTTGATATGTCTATGACGAGCTTTGTCTGGCAAGATAGGTATGACAAACACTTTGCTGTAGGTCATTACAAGAAGAAAAAGACCACTACGAGAGTAAAAAGAGGCCGGGAGTATGGAAACAACTCCCAACGATGACACCTCATTTATTCAAGCAATTCTCAAAGAAGAAGCCCTAACCGAAAATAGTTTTCAACAGATGGTTTCTCCACAAATAGAAATCGTTTCTACGCAACAGTTTAGCAAAAACAGATGGAAGAAAACAGATGGAAATAAGGATATAGGACTCAGCATGGATTAAGCTGGAGCATTTATAAAACACCGCATGGTATAGCTATATTCAAAGAGGGTCATAGTAAAGGATGGGAACATTATGCAGCCTTTTATCCTGAGAATTATTTGGGAATTATTATCATGACCAATAGTGCAAACGCCGAAAGCATCTTTAAATAATTAGTAGAAATAGCGATGGGAGATCATTGGCTCCCGTGGCATTGGGAAGGGTATTTTCCTTATAATTTTAGGACGCTACCAAGGAACTAATAGCACATGAAAACGAAGTGCAAAACGTACGGAAATAACTTAGGTCTTGGATTTTTATCAATATTCTACTACCTTAGAGCTATATTAAAATTAATTTAGAAGTGCTCAAAGAAATAGCAACTGTTCTAAGAAATATAGGAAGCTTAGAATGTTTAGAAAAAGCAGGGATCCTTGAAGCTGATGCATCAAAAACAATTACTCTCAATCTAAGGAATCTAGGTTTAAAATCCATTGACGCGATTGCGATTGCACATGTTTTTAAACAAGAGAAAGGCACGATTGGCGATACTATTACATCAATTAGCTTTAGTTATAATCGTCTACTTGGAGATATGGGAGCAACTGTAATCGCAAAGAGTTTACCCGCTTCTATAAATGAAATTGGATGCGTTGATTGTGGAATTGGTGATACAGGTGGAATGGAAATTTTACGTTGGATGAAAACATCAACACACCTTCAAATGATCTGCATGGAACAAAATAACTTCTCCGAAACACTAAAAACTAAATTCAAAGTTTTTAAAATTAATAATCCAAGAATAATAGTCGTTATTTAAATTGCAGAATAGGATAATGTATTGAACATTGAACGCATGAAGTGTCTTAATACGTTCACAAGAATAGTATTTCATATGGAATTAATAGACTTGCATCTAAATTGATGCTACTAAAAACTAATATTTAAAAAGAAAATACCATGGCAAAAAGTAAAGATTCAAAGAAGAACGTTAAAAAAGAAGCTGCTAAAACTCCTAAAGAAAAAAAAGCAGAGAAGAGACTAAAGAAATCTAAATAGGATACGGTGTATTCTAAAAAAAAGAAGCACAACAATCTATCTTATAGAAAACCATAGTCTGGGTATTTAAAAGCCACAAAAAAAGGTCAAACCCACGTTTGACCTTTTTTTATATAAATATTCTACGACACTAGATCTCGCGATCCATATCCCAAGCTTCTAAATAGTCGGCGACGCGTTTTACAAACTGTCCGCCTAAAGCACCATTGACCACTCGGTGATCGTAAGAGTGCGATAAGAACATTTTCATACGGATGCCTATAAAGTCTCCATCTGGTGTTTCAATAACTGCGGGTACCTTTCTAATCGCTCCCAAGGCAAGAATACCTACCTGCGGCTGATTAATAATAGGTGTTCCCATAATACTTCCAAAAGTACCTACGTTAGTTACGGTGTAAGTGCCTCCCGCCGTATCATCTGGCTTCAACTTCCCGGTACGGGAACGGTTGGCCAAGTCATTTACTGCCTTGGTCATCCCTACCAAGTTCAACTGATCTGCATTCTTGATAACAGGTACAATCAAGTTTCCATCTGGTAAGGCTGCTGCCATTCCTAGGTTTACGTTTTTACGTTTGATGATGCGATCTCCATCTAAGGCGATGTTCATCATTGGGAAGTCACGTAAGGCAGTGGCAACTGCTTCCATAAAAATAGGTGTAAAGGTCAATTTCTCCCCTTCTCTACTTTCAAAAGCTGATTTTACCTTCTTA
>JBLHXM010000010.1:0-49405 GCA_047630395.1 Dokdonia sp. | reverse complement strand
CGATCTGGGGAGTCAAAATGTGCAATTCCGTAATCCTTGCTTAACAGTGCTTCGTCGTTTGCTAAGGCTTCCACAGTTTTGCGATTCTCAATCTCGGCAAGACCTATCAATGCAGGAGCGTTTTGGGCAACATCAGCACCTATTTCTGAGATGACTTTTGCCATTTTCGCTACTTTATCTTTATAGATTTCTTCCGTCCAGCGATCCTTGCCGTCAGGAGTTCGGTCGTCGTCAAAAGTGATCGGATCATTTTCCGTGTCAAAAAGGTTTTCAACGTTATAAAACGCAATTGTTTGTACGCGATAGGTTTTTTTGTCTTGCGCTTTCGCGAAAGCGGTAACTAAAAAAAGCGCGCTTAAAAGTGATAATGGAATATTCATAAATATACAGTGTAAATTGATGTAAGTTACTAGCTATTAGACACTTCAAAGGTAGTTAAACGATTGATATAAACTAATTTTAGTATTCAAACATGACGATTTATAGCTTAGAATAATCGTTGTAAATACTAAATGCTTTATGAAATTTACGATGTTTAAACTTTTGCTTCTGCTAGCCGTATTTCCAGGACTAGCGCAAAGCGGAGTAAAAGGAACGGTAATCGATGCGATTACTACAGAAGCACTATCCGAAGTGCAAGTGTCTCTTAAAGGCATAAATTTTGGGGTAGTAACGAATATCCAAGGGGTATTTATGCTCACAGAAAAGATGCGTTTTGGAGAACAGATTTTAACCGTTAGAAAAAACGGTTATCTCTTACGTAGATTGCCTATTATCTTAAAAGAAGGACAACTATTAGATCTTGATAAAATTACACTGGAAATAGATGTAAGTGCAGAACAAGAAACGATTGGTCTGATTTCTTTATCAGAGAATGAGGTTTCTGGAGATAATGACGACGACGCTTCCTACAATGTGTCAGGCCTCTTATCGGCCGGGCGTGATGTGTTTTTAAGGGCAGCAGCCTTTGACTTTAGTGCCACTTTTTTTCGTCCTCGAGGTCTAGACAACGCCAATGGAAAGTTATTGATCAATGGAATGGAGATGAACAAGCAGTTCAATGGCCGTCCGCAATGGGGAAACTGGGGAGGTCTTAATGATGTGCAACGCAATCGAGAATTTTCAATGGGTTTATCGCCAAATGAATATGTGTTTGGAGGTATAGCAGGAACAACAAATATCATTATGCGCGCTTCTCAAGAGCGGCAAGGGGGGCGTATTTCGTATGCGGCTGCCAATCGTTCGTACAATGGGCGGGTGATGGCGAGTTATAGCTCTGGTTTGTTAACCAATGGGTGGGCATATACCGTTTTAGGATCAAGACGTTTTGGTGATGAAGGGTATCAAGGAGGCACCCTATATGATGCCAATTCGTTTTCGGCAAGTGTTGAAAAGAAACTTACAAATAACAGTAGTTTAAATCTGACCGCTTTTTATACGCCAAATCGCAGAGGAAGAAGTACAGCAATCACGCAAGAAGTTTTTGACTTGAAAGGAAGAACATACAATCCTTTCTGGGGAAATCAAGATGGAGAGATTCGGAACGCTCGTATCCGTGAGATTCAAGAACCGGTCATTATGTTAAATCACTATTGGAATATTTCTAAAAAAACAATCATAAACACAAATCTTGGGTACCAGTTTGGAACTATTAAGAATAGCCGAATTGACAATGGACGTTTACGAAATCCATCCCCGGCATACTACCAATCATTGCCCAGTTTTTTCTTGCAAGACGAATATCCAAGTACTAGTGATTTTACAAGCGCATATCAAGCACAACAGCAATTTATAAATGATGGACAATTGGCTTGGAATACGATATATCAAAGTAACGTAAGTAGCCTTGGCGGTACTTCAAGGATGATCCTTCAAAATGATGTGATTGAAGATGCTCAACTAAGTACTAATGTGATCTTGAGTTCCCAGCTTACTGAATACATGACCTTCAATGGAAACCTAAGTTATCGTGATTTGAGTTCTGAAAATTATGCTGAAGTTAGAGACCTCTTAGGAGGTCAAGGCTTTTTAGATATTGACAATTTCTCTGTAAGTGAAAGTCAGGATGGTGCACAAGGAAGTTTGCCGCAATCGGATTTACAGAACCCTAACCGTGTGGTGAAAGAAGGTGATCGTTACAAATACAACTACGAAGTGGATGCTGCTGTTGTTTCGTCTTTCGCGCAGGCGGTATTCAAATACAACAAAGTAGATTTCTACTTGTCTGGAAACCTATCTCAAACCAGTTACCAGCGAAATGGATTATATGAAAATGGAAACTATCAAGGAAATACTTCCCTTGGACCTAGTAAAAAACTTGATTTTTCAAATTACGGAGTCAAAGGAGGATTGACGTATAAAGTGACGGGACGTCATATTGTTGACCTGAATGGAGGGTACTATACACAGGCACCTGGAATTCGTAGTTCATTCAGCAATGCACGTCAGAATAATGACGTAGTGAGCGGCTTGGAGAGTGAACAGATTCAATCTTTGGACGGGAATTATATCTTCAGATCTCCACTTGTAAAAGCGAGACTTACGGGATATTACACCAACTTCAGCAAAGGAACCGACATTGGATTTTACTTTGTAGAAGATCTTGCTACGCTGGGTAGCGAAGATGGAAATGCGTTTGTACAGGAGGTAATGACCAATGTTGAACGTCGCAATCTAGGAATGGAACTAGGCGTAGAAGCACAAGTAACACCAACATTTAAGTTGAAGGTTGCTGCTGCTATTGGGCAAAACAGCTACACCAATAACCCTGACTTGTATTTAACAAGTGATGACTTTGCTGGCGAAGAACTTCGTTTTGGAGATGGAAAAACGAATCTTGAAAATGTGCATGTGGCAGGAGGGCCGGAACGTGCATTCCAACTAGGGTTTGAATATCGTGATCCTAATTTTTGGTGGATAGGAGCAACAGCAAACTACTTCTCAAACGCCTATAGTGACATTAGTAATTTAGCGCGGTCAGATAACTTTGTACTAGATGCTGACGGATTGCCTTTTAATGACTACGACCCAGACATTGCTGCGGGTTTATTAAGGCAAGAAGAGTTTGATGGTTATATGCTCGTTAATGTTATAGGGGGGAAGTCTTGGAGGATAGACAGCTACTTTGTCGGGTTCTTTGCTACGATTAACAATGTATTAGATCAGCAATATAGAACGGGAGGTTTTGAACAATCTCGTACCGCAAATTATCGAAATGTAAAGGAAGATACATCAAGAGACAATGGCCCTGTTTTTGGCCCTCGCTATTTCTTTGGAAATGGCACCACGTATTATGCAAATGCGTACATACGTTTCTAAACACCACAACACCATACGATTATGAAAACAAACAAAATAACAAAAATAGGGATGCTACTTTTTGCTGTTCTAGCGCTTGCGGCCTGTGTAAATGATGATGAATTCAACGTGCCAGATCTTAGGGTTGAAGAACCGCAATTGGAAGGAGATGTAATTAGTATAGATGCTTTAGTGTCTTTATACGGACAAGAATTAAATGACGAAGCAAATGATCTAGGTATCGATACAAATGATACCCAGGCTATTCAAGAATTGAGAGATGGGTTTTCAGTAGACCTTACGGATAACACAAACTTCGTGTCTGGATTCGTAATCAGTTCTGACGAAGATGGAAATTTCTTTGAGGAAATTGTAATACAAAACAACGCAGCTAATGGAACTGTAGGAGTACGTGTTCTTGTCGATGTAAGCCCCCTTTTTACTTCCTATGAATTTGGACGTAAGGTGTATGTGAAACTTGCTGGTCTTCACCTTGGAGATAGTAATGGGGTTCTCACCTTAGGCGTTTCGACGGGATTAGATAAAATTGCTCCAGCCTTGAGGGAAGATTTTTTGAGACGCTCTGTAGAAGTTGCAACGATCGTTCCTAATGAAATCGCTATTACAGATTTTGATGAAAGGATTGAAAATACCTTTATAAAAGTAAATAATGTACAATTCCGGAAGGAAGATGTAGTCGAGGCGAGCGTATCCTTTGCTGGAGAAGCAACAGACCGGTTTGATGGAGAACGTGTCTTAACAAGCTGTGATACGAATGCTTCAACCATCTTTAGCACTAGTACTTTTGCCACTTTTAAATCATTGGCGTTACCCGCAGGTAGCGGAAGTGTTTCTGGAATATTGACACGTAATTTTTTTGGAGATACCTTTAACTTAACGGTAAACAACCGTACTGGTGTTGTATTTGATTCTGAAGAGCGTTGTGATCCAGATGTATTAGAATGTGACGGAGCTGTTGTTTCGGTTGCTGAAACTGTATTTGTTGAAACTTTTGAGAATATCAATGATGAAGACGACTTAGATGGTGCCTGGACAAATGTAAATACCAACGGAGGCTCAAGGCGCTTTATTTTAGATGACTTTAGTGGAAATCAATACCTAAGAATTTCAGGGTTTAATTCTGATGAAGACCCATTAAATGTTTGGTTAGTAACGCCTGCAATTCCTTTAGATAGCACGACAGATGAAGCGGTATCTTTTGATATTCAAGTTGCCTTTGACAATAGAAAAATCCTTAGGGCCTTCATTACGACCGCGTATACTGGAGATCCATTAACAACTACATGGACGCAAATTGATGCAAACATTCCGACAGGTCCAAGCGGTGGTTTCGGAGATTTTGAACCTTCCGGCTCGATTGATGTTTCTTGTCTGTCAGGAGACCTACACCTTGGGTTCCTCTACGAAGGAGCAGATCCTAATGCAACAACGCGTTACCATATTGACAATGTTCGAGTGACTGGAAACTAAAAAGCTTTTCTTCGCTTTTCTCAGTAGGCATTCAAAATTTTTGAAAGCCTCATAAACGATTATTTATGAGGCTTTTTTTGCAAGACGGATAGGGTACTCTCCGTCGATTGCTTATTTTTAAGAACACTTAATCGCGATCTCTTGAATCATAAACCACCCTATTACGCAGTCATCTTTACGACGAAGCAAACCGCTGTCACAGCTGGTTATACTGAAACAACAGATCACATGGAAGCACTTGCCAAAGAACACGCTGGATATCTGGGTATGGATCACGCGCGAAGCGAAATAGGAATTACCATCAGCTACTGGGAAACGCTGGAAGATATAGCACGCTGGAAGGCACAGCGGGATCATCTCAAGGCACAACAAAAAGGAATAAAAGAATGGTATGAGCACTACACCGTCAAAATTTGTAAAGTAGAGCGTGTGTATAGTTTTGATAAAGAATAAATCTTCTTATCGGCCTCAAAATAAATCATTTGTGTTAAACTCCTGCCAAATGTTAAAATTTGAGTACTAGGCATTTTAACATTCCCGTTACCTTAATAACGACACCACAAATCCTATTTCGTCAGTTTATTAATTTGTTTAAATTCTGCTACCTTTAAGGAGGGTTTTAAACTCCAGTCTCAACGCTAGTTGTGCCCTTATATGGCATCGAGCGGAGGACACTAACACCATCATTTTATGCGTACGTATCATCTCCTTGCCTTTCTCATCACTTCGATCTTTGTGGTTTCTTGTAAGAAAGAAATACAGCCTACAGACAATCTCTACAAATTCAAAGAGTACATTTCCTATACGACCAGTGGCAGGCAGTCGGTAGAAACGCCTATACGTGTGCAAATGGCAAAAGCTCTTACCCAATACGAGCTGGATCAAGAGTTGCCATCAGAAATGATAAAAATTAGTCCAAAAACAACTGGAAAACTAATGGTCCGCAATCAACGATTGCTGGAGTTTATTCCAGATGCTCCACTGACACCCGATACGCAATACGAGATCACTGTCCTTTTAAATTCCTTTTATGACGATCTACCCAAAGACGTTCAGAAGTTTCAATTTACCTTTAAAACCATTAGCCCCGATTTCAAAGTCGATCTGCGCGCACTACAGTCGTATGATAAACAATACAATTATATCGAAGGACAGATTGAGGCTTCAGATGTGATCGCTTTCGCGAAAGCAAAACAACTCGTACAGGCAAGTCAAAAAGGAAAAGCATTATCCATCAAATGGTTCAATGAAGATAAGCCCGCCCGATATCACGCCTTTCGTATTGATAGTATCCCACGTGAAGTAGAAGATAGTAAAATCAGTATTACCTGGAATGGTGATCTGATAGGGGCGAAAGAGACTTCTGGAGAAAATGAGTTGGATATTCCCGGACGTAATAATTTCAAAATTGTCGATGTGCAACAAGTGCGTGGCACCAGCGCATCGCTTGTAATCAATTTTTCAGATCCACTGCAGGAGAAACAAAATTTTAATGGCCTCGTTACTATCGAACGTGCAGGAAAACTGCGCTTTGAAGTGGAGGGGAACCTGCTTCATGTCTATCCCGAAAATAGAATTGTAGGCAATAGCCTCATGGAGGTTTTTCAAGGAGTCAAAAGTACAGATGGTTACAAACTAAAAACCGCTTTTAAAGAGACCGTCTCTTTTGAACAACTCAAGCCTTCGCTAAGGGCCATTACCAATGGGGTTATTTTGCCGAATGCAAGTAGTACCCCTTTTTATTTTGAGGCAGTCAACCTGAGTCATGTCGATGTACGAATTATTAAGATCTATGAAAATAATGTGCTCGAATACTTGCAGGAAAATCAACTGAACAGTACAAACGCTTACAATCTTAAAAGAGTAGGGCGTCGCATCGCTAAAAAAACAATTACGTTGAGCAAAGAAGATGATCTTGACGCAGGCCGATGGAAAGCGCATGGCATAGATTTGTCTAAGATTTTCAAGGCAGACCCTGGAGCACTCTATCGTGTTGAGATTGATTTTAAACGCGATTATATCCAATATGATTGTAGTCAGAATAAAACCGAAGCTACTGATGAAGATAACTATGAAGAAGAATATGCAGAAACCCAAAGCGCCGATGAAGAGGAGCGAGAAGCCCAATATTGGGACAATCGTATTTACAGATGGCGCAATCAAGTGTATAACTGGAGACAGGAAGACAATCCTTGTCATGCAGCGTATTACCAGGAAAATCGTTTTCTACAGAGCAATATACTTGGTTCAGACCTTGGACTTATTGTAAAAAAAGGCAAAGACAATAGCTACCTTTTTGCTGCGGCAGATATTGTGTCCACCACTCCCGAGGCCAATACAAAAATTACGCTCTATAATTATCAAAAACAATCCATAGCAACCACAACAACAGATGCTTCTGGAATTGCCCGTTTGTCACCCAAAGAATACGCTGTTTTTGCTGTTGCTCAAAAGGGGGATAACTATGCGTATTTGAAATTGGAGGATGGCAATTCACTCTCCATGAGTTCTTTTGATATCGCAGGAAAAGAATTGCAAAAAGGCCTGAAAGGCTATGTCTACACAGAAAGAGGTGTGCATCGTCCTGGAGATAGTATTCATATGACCTTTGTCTTGGATGATACGGCCAATAAGTTACCGAAGGGACATCCTGTAAAATTAGAGGTAACAGATGCGCGAGGTAAACTCGTACATCGCAAAGTATTAGTGGAAGCGGTAAAAAAGGGCAATAGAAAAGGAAATGAACCCTTGAACAATTTCTATCATTTTCCAGTGCCTACAAAAGCTATAGCGCCTACAGGAAACTGGAATGCAGTGATCAGTGTTGGAGGAGCTTCTTTTAGTAAAACCTTAAAGGTTGAAACGATCAAACCCAATCGTCTTAAGGTAAACCTGGACTTTAAGTCAGAAATTATTCCAGCATCTGGAGCTCTTGATGGAACGGCTTCCGTGCAATGGTTACATGGAGCACCTGCTCGCAATCTCAAAATAAAAAGTGATGCGACACTTCGAAGTAGCGGCAGCGGTTTCAAACAACATCCACAATACAATTTTTACGACCCTACACGTCGTTTTGACGAAGTGGAGGTCAATATCCTAGATGGAAAATTAAACAACGAAGGAACGACGCCTATTAATAAAAAACTGTCCTTGAGCAAAAGAGCCCCAGGAATGTTGAAAGCAACTATTGTAACCAAGGCCTATGAGGGTGGTGGAGACTTTTCGCTGGATGTTGTCACCAAAGATATTGCGCCTTTTGATCATTTTGTAGGCTTACGATCTCCTAAAGGACGTGCATATGGTAGTTATTTTACAGATGATAATGTGAACTTTAAAGTACTTACAACCGATGCAGAAGGGAAGGTTCAAGGCAAACGTACCCTTGAAATAAAAATATTCGAAATGTCTTGGCGATGGTGGTGGAATCGCAATAGAGATCAGTATTCAAGTTACGAAACGGGAACCGTACACATTCCTTTCAAAAAAATGGAAGTCACTACAAAAAGTGATGGAACTTATGACTTCAACGTCAATATTCCTGAAGCAAAAAGTGGACGTTATTTGATCCGAATTGTGGATACAAAAAGCGGACATGCGACTGGAAGAATTGCATATTTCTATCGCAATTGGAGCCGGTTACAGTCGGATTCTGAAAGTGCAAAAATGCTCGTATTTGCAGCCGACAAAGAAATGTATAATGTAGGAGATAATGCAGTGGTTACCTTCCCTTCTGGTAGTGCAGGTAGAGCGCTAGTAAGTATAGAAAATGGAACAAGCATATTAGATAGTTGGTGGATAGAAACCCAAAAAGGGGAAACGACATTCAATGTTCCTGTAACGGCAAAAATGACGCCCAATGTCTATGTAAATATAGCCTTATTACAACCGCATGAGCAAACTAGAAATGATCTGCCTATTCGTTTATACGGAGTAATTCCTTTGCTCGTTGAAGATCCTCAAACGATTCTCACTCCCAAAATTACCATGCCAGAGGTCCTCAAACCAGAGGAGGCCTATTCGATTCAAGTGAGTGAAGCCAATGCAAAAGCGATGACCTACACCCTGGCGGTTGTAGATGAAGGACTCTTAGATTTAACACGGTTTAAAACGCCTGCGATCCATACGTATTTTTATAGCAGAGAGGCTTTGGGAGTCAAGTCTTTTGATCTCTATGATTATGTAATTGGTGCATATTCGGGAAGTGTTGATAATATCTACGCCATAGGAGGAGGGGATGCCGCGGCAGCCGCCAAAAACAGAAAAGCAGAACGATTTAAGCCTGTGGTGACCTATTTGGGCCCTTTCGCTTTAAGCGAAAATGAAACAAAAAAGCATACGATTACAATGCCAAACTACGTAGGTTCGGTAAGAACGATGGTGATCGCTGGAGATGTTACAAAAAGTGCTTATGGAAGCGCAGAAAAGACAACACCTGTACGTAAGCCTTTAATGGTCTTAGGTTCGCTTCCGCGAAAACTATCTCCTGGAGAACACGTCATTTTACCAGTAACTGTTTTTGCCATGGAGTCTAAAATTAAGGAGGCCAAAATTACCATCAAAGCGTCCAGCGCTTTCAAAGCGACTAACGGAACCTCAAAAACAATTCAATTTAGTGCTATAGGCGAACAAATTGTTCCTTTTGAATTTGATATGACAGGGGAGAGCGGAATTCATACCATTCAAATCATTGCAGAAGGTCATGGTGAGCGTGCGACTTATGAAGTTGAGATTGATGTGGAAAATCCAAATCCAATCACTCAAAAAGTCAAAGATTACGAACTGGAACCCTCCGGTGCATTAACTATTAATTATACAACTTTTGGGGTGCCTACAACCAATGCATCGGCGATTGAATTTTCTACGCTGCCACCGATGGATTTTACCAAAAGGATGCGTTATTTAATACGCTATCCACACGGTTGTGTCGAGCAAACAACCTCGGGTGTTTTTCCGCAGCTATTTATGTCAGATATATTTGACCTTACTTATAATCAAAAGAAAGCGGCAGAGAATAATATAAAATCGGGAATTGAACGTCTTGGAAACTTTCAAAATCCAGATGGCGGTTTGGGATATTGGCAAGGAGAGTCGCAAGCGAGTGTTTGGGGAACCAACTATGCCGGGCATTTTATGATTGAAGCCAAGAAAAAGGGATATGCCTTGCCACTCACCTTTATGACCAATTGGCTGCGCTTTCAGAAAAAGACTGCTCGTGAATGGCGTTCAGGAGCACATTCGTATAATTCTAGTTTGATCCAAGCGTATCGATTATACACCCTTGCACTTGCCGGACAACCAGATTTAGCCTCTATGAACCGCTTGCGAGAAAGCAGAAATTTAAGCAACGATAGTAAATGGCGATTGGCAGGAGCATATGCCTTGGCAGGTCAAAAGAAAGTGGCACGCGAACTAACGCAAAAAGCCACTATTGACTTCCAACCACAAGCCTATGATTACCACACCTATGGTTCGGTTTTTCGAAATAGAGCGATGGCTTTGGAGACAATGGTGGTCATGCAAGATCCAAAGCAGAAAGAATTGGTCCTATCTATAGCCAAAACACTCTCTTCAAATAACTGGTTGAGCACACAAGAAACGAGCTATGCTTTATTGGCTATGGCCAAAATGGTCCATAAGAATGGAGGTGCTGCAATGCAGTTAAATTATGTCAAAGATGGAAAGCAAATAACCATCGATACGCAAAATTCCATTGCACTTAGGGATCTAATTACTGCAGATGGAGCAAATAGTATTCAGTTGCAAAATGCAAAGGATAACCTCGTTTATGTGCGCTTAGTACAAAGTGGAACGTTGCCACTAGGAGAAGAGTTGGCTGTTCAGAGTAAATTGAAAGTGACCACTGCTTTTGTAGACGGAAATAATAAAGCGATTGACGTTACTAAACTTATTCAAGGAACTGAGTTTTTGGCCAAAATTAGAGTGAGTAACGATACACGAGATTACGCAGATAACGTTGCGCTGAGCCAGATTTTTCCAAGCGGCTGGGAGATTGTGAATACTCGCTTTACAACGTCAGATGGAGGAACAGAAGGAAACGCACGGTATACAGATATTCGTGATGATCGTGTCAATTTTTACTTTGATCTCCATAAAGGCGAGACCAAAACTTTTACGGTGCGCTTAAATGCTTCCTATCAAGGAAGGTATTATCTCCCAGGAACTCAGGCAGAAGCGATGTATGACAATACCTACTACGCGAGAAATAAGGGACGTTGGATAACGGTACAGAAATAATATGAGGAATACGCAACGAATCAAAAGGCATGTAAAGAACCACAAAATCAAGTATTTGGTATTGACGGTTGTTCTGTCCTATTGGGTCTTTTGTTTGCCCGCCACCTTATTTCAGGACCCTATTTCTACCGTAGTCGAAAGTAGAGAGGGAGATTTGCTAGGAGCTAGAATTGCCAAAGATGGGCAATGGCGTTTTCCGAAGCTTGAAAAAGTACCAGAGCGATTTGAGCAATGCATTATTTTGTTTGAAGATGAGTATTTTTTCCAGCATCCAGGGTTTAATCCTGTGGCGATGACGAAAGCATTGTATGGCAATTTGACAACAGACAAACGCCGCGGTGGAAGCACGCTTACCCAACAGGTAATTCGCTTGGCACGTAAAAATAAAAAGCGAACCTATATTGAGAAATTTGTAGAACTGATGCAAGCTACCCGTTTGGAAGCAGGTACTTCTAAGGCAGAAATTCTTACGATGTATGCCACCTATGCTCCCTTTGGCGGGAATGTTGTTGGATTGGAAACTGCTGCCTGGCGTTATTTTGGGGTTCCAGCAAAGGATTTAAGTTGGGGACAGAGTGCTGCTTTGGCTGTGTTGCCCAACAACCCTTCTATGGTGCGTCCTGGAAAGAATGAGGCTACGCTTTCGCGAAAGCGGAATCAGTTACTTAAGAAGCTTTGGGGAAATGGAGTCATTGACGAAACCACCTATGCGCTTTCAATTTTAGAGGCCTTGCCTGGCAAGCCGTTTCGATTACCACAAATCACACCTCATTTGACAGAGCGTATCCGTTTAGAATCCCCTGGGAAAAGAGTAAAAACAACAATCGATGCACGATTGCAGCGCAATTTAAATCGCTTAGCTAAAGAGCATTATGGACAATTAAAACAGAATGAAATTTATAACCTGGCTATTTTGGTCATGGATGTAAAAACCAAAGAAGTATTGGGGTATGTAGGCAATGCGCCAACGGATATCAATCATCATAAAGATGTGGATATTATTTCCAAAGCAAGAAGTACCGGGAGTGTATTAAAGCCTTTTTTGTACGCTGGAATGTTGGATGAAGGTTTAATGCTTCCAAAAACATTGGTTGCAGATATCCCTACAAGTATTAATGGCTATCAGCCACTCAATTTTGACAAAGGATATGTCGGGGCTGTTCCCGCAGATCGAGCACTTGCGAGTTCGCTAAACGTTCCAGCCATCCGATTGCTGCGTCAATACGGGTTGGACAAGTTTTACGGAGACTTGAAAGATATGAAGGTGGGGCACCTGGACAGACCAGCAAGTTATTATGGCTTGTCAATGATTTTGGGTGGCGCAGAAAGTAGTTTGTGGGAGGTCACAAAAACCTACGCTGGATTGGCGCATACGCTTACTACGTTTACGCAAAGCTCAAGTGAATATCCGAGCGATGCTTTTGAGGGATATGGCTATATGAAAAAGGAGGCAATGGAGCAAAGCTCAGGAGAGCTACTATCTGATCCAGCACTATTTGATGCGGGGGCGATTTTTCAAACCTTGGAAACCCTTCGAACCGTCAATAGACCGGCTGGTGAGGAGCATTGGGAATTCTATGAAGGCGCGCAACCTATTGCTTGGAAAACGGGAACGAGTTTCGGATTTAAGGATGCATGGGCGGTCGGTGTGACTCCACAATATGCAATAGGCGTTTGGGTTGGCAACGCCGATGGAGAAGGGAGACCGGGTATCACAGGAATACAAGCGGCGGCGCCTTTGTTTTTTGATACTCTACGTAGCTTGCCAACACATGGGAAGTGGTTTGCCAAGCCGTATGACGCACTGGTGGAAGCGAAAATTTGTGCCAAAAGTGGCGCCAAAGCAGGCCCGTTTTGCTTGGAAGTCAACACTTCTTTGATCCCGCAAGCAGGAACGAAAACAGCTAGTTGTACCTATCATGCACAAATACATGTTACCGCTACGGGAGAATATCGCGTGAATACGGATTGCTACGAATTGAGTCAAATGAAAGTGCAATCCCATTTTAGTTTACCTCCAAGTATGGAGTTTTACTACGCAGAAAAACATCCAGATTATCAACCTTTACCACCCATGCATCCGGATTGTGGTTTTGCAGGTGAGCAACCTATGGCGTTCATTTATCCAAAAGATAATGAAGGGATTATTCTTCCCAAAGATTTTGATGAAAGGGTAAACGATGTGATCTTTAAAATTGCACACCGCAACCCTGATACAAAGGTTTTTTGGTACCTCAATGAAGCATACATAGGAGAAACACAGACCTTTCACGAACTTGCAGTAGTGCCGTCTCCGGGAGAATATATCTTGACGATTGTCGATAGTGATGGCAACGAAATTAAGAAACGTATTGAGGTGTCTAAGTCATAACACTATTCAGTGAATCTGCGATCTCTTATTATTTTCCCCAGTGTTGGTAAGGATGCGCACTTAATTGGGAATTGTAGTACTTCTTATCTCCGGTTACTTCAGTTCCGAGCCATTTCGGTTTTTCAAAGGACTCATTTTCATCGTTAAGTTCTATTTCTGCTACGATAAGACCTTGATTGTCTCCGTAAAACTCATCTACTTCCCAAAGGTGATTTCCTGAAGAAACCTCATGTCTCGTTTTGTCAATGACTCCGGGTAGGCATAGAGAGAGTAGTGTTTCCGCTTTCGCGAAAGCGATCTCTTCTTCCACCTCCACACGGGTTGTACCTGATTCATTGGACTTCCCTTTGATCGTCAGGTATCCCGTTGCTCCTTTGATCCGCACACGTACGGTTCGTTCTGGATCGGTGCTTAAATAGCCTTGGGTAATACGTGTGGTCGTTTGCGCTTCTTTTTTAAAAGCGTCTGATAGGACTAAGAATTTACGTTCGATTTCGTGCATTAGATGCGCCAAGGCGGATTTTTTCGGTTGTCTCCTGCAAAATAGAGAATAATTTGATTTCCGTCAGGATCTTTCAATCGAGCTTCCCGCCATAACCAATTTTGATCCTTGGGAAGGAGGTCGAACATGACCCCATTTTGGCGTAAGCGTGCTACTTCTGCATCCAGTAGTTCCGTTTCAAAATATACAGTAACACCATTTCCCTGTGGAAGTGCATCCACCAAATGAATAGAAAAAGTAGCAGTGCCTTCCAAACATTCGAAGCGGGCATAATGTGGTTGCGCTTCTACAATAAGGCGTAAACCCAAAAGCTTGTAAAATGTCATCGATGTTGAGATGTCTAGTGACGGAACGGTTACTTGATTAAGATTCATAGTGCCCGCTTAAGGTTTTAATCTCTTCATTCATGATGTTGTTTTTGGCGACAGGATGTGCGGACAAATAGGCCATTGCTTTGGCAATATCTAAGGCCATGACAGAACGGTATTTTTTGAATGGCCCCACCATCAAAAAATCGGAGATGGCCATCATTTTTTTCAACGCCTTTTCACCTTTTCGGTCTTGATCAGGGCGTCCATTTATGAATGCCGGCTTCATAATATAGGTATTGTCGACTCCAATGCTAAGTACATCTCTTTCCATTTCTCCTTTGGTACGCACGTAAAAGAGTGAGCTTTTTGTTGAGGTGCCAGCAGAGGAAATCACAATAAATATCGGAATGCCATTTTCCTTGGCTAGGCGTGCTGCGTTTGTGGGAATACCATAGTCAATTTTGTAATATAGGTCACGGTCGGGAGTTTTGGCTTTGGTCGTACCAATGCAACAGAAAACAACATCGCCCGTAAATTCCGATTGTATCGTATCTAATTGTAGGACATCACAGATAATATCTTCTACTTTGGGATGTTCAAATCCTGTCGCCCTTCGACTCACAAGTTTAATTTTGGAAAAAGCAGCATCCTTCATAAGGAGTTCGGTAAGTAAGCCACCTGAGAGACCAGTGGCTCCTAAAATGATTGCGGTTTTTGACATATCTCAAAGTTACGGCATTCAGCGAAATTACCGCGCATATTCTTACCTTGCATCCTATGTCGGACGCCTTGCCTATTCGAAAAATTATTCATGTTGACATGGACGCCTTTTATGCCTCTGTGGAACAGTTGGATGATCCAGATTTGAGAGGAAAGCCTGTTGCTGTAGGTGGTGGTGGAGAGAGAGGCGTGGTAAGTGCAGCGAGTTATGAGGCACGTAAATTTGGTGTTAGAAGTGCTATGAGTGGTGCGTTTGCGCGAAAATTATGTCCTGAACTCATTTTTGTGTCAACAAATTTTGATCGTTATAAAGAAGTATCCAAACAGATCAGAGAGGTGTTTTATCAATTTACAGATTTGGTGGAACCATTGTCGCTGGATGAGGCGTATTTGGACGTAACTGAAAATAAAGTGGGTATGCCAAGTGCCACTGTGATCGCGTCTTGGATTCGTCAGAAAATATTTGAAAAGACGGGCTTAAATGCCTCGGCAGGCATCAGTATCAATAAATTTGTGGCCAAAGTAGCTAGTGATATCAATAAGCCCAATGGTCAAAAAACAATTCCGCCCGAAGAAGTGATTGCTTTTTTAGAAACCTTGGATATTCGAAAATTCTTTGGGATTGGTAAGAAAACGGCTGAAAAAATGTACTTACATGGCATTTTTACAGGCTTGGATTTGAAGGGTAAAACCAAGGCGTACCTCACTGAACATTTTGGAAAAAGTGGTGGCTATTATTTTGATATTGTTCGGGGTATTCAGGATAGTGAAGTCAAGCCCAATCGCATCCGAAAGTCACTTGCCGCCGAACGAACTTTTGTAGAGAATATTACCTCAGAAATATTTATGCTGGAACGTTTAGAACACATTGCTCAGGAAGTAGAAAAACGATTAGCCAGTAGCAAAGTAGCAGGTAAAACGATTACCTTAAAAATAAAATACTCTGATTTTACCTTGCAAACGCGCTCTAAAACCTTGGAATATTACGTCCGTAGCAAGGACATTATCATGGAAACTGCCAAAGAGCTCTTGTATCAAGATAAAATGAAAGAAAGCGTACGCCTGCTCGGCATCTCCTTATCCAATTTGAATACGGAAGACAAGAAGAAAACAAAACCTCTAAAAGAAGAGAAGATTGATGTACAGATGAGTTTTGATTTTTAGAAGATTTCAACACTCCTACGGTCATTTCATCTCCCTACATTATCTGGATTATATCCCAAATACGGCACTTCATATTCTTTAAAGGTGACCCCATATTCTTCCAATTCTTTGAGAATGGGTTCATAAACTTCTTTAGTAATAGGTAGCTGTACGCCAGGAGTGGTAATTTCTCCATTTAGAATACGAAGGGTAGCCATTGCGACGGGCAATCCGACGGTGCGAGCCATTGCAGTATTAATTTGGTCGTTTCCTAAGGTAACCATGGTCGCGTCAATTTGCTTGCGTTCTCCATCAAGCTCATATCCGAACTTGTGGTACATCACAATCATATCTTTATCTTCAGGTTCTAAGGTCCATTTATCTTCTAAGATGCGTTGCAGACATTGAGCAGGCGTACCGTTTTCTATGCCAAGCTTTTTGTCGCCGTTAAATATATCGAGCTCTATTAATTTATCCCAGAGTAAGTCATCTTGATCAATTTTTAAAGAGTGACGTAATTTGAGTTCGACAGAGTCGGTTGGAGAGTAGGGCAAGAAGAGATTAACAAAACCTCTATAGCTCATATCCTTTGTTTCTTGAAGTGTATAACTATCATCAGTCATGCCCATCATTATAAAAATCTGCCATGCTTTTGAAAACCCTACGCGTCGGATGGTACCTCGGTAAAGTGTAAGAACATCTTCAAGTCCATAGACCGAACGGTATTTTAAAGAATTGCGATTTGCTAATCCTTCAAAACGCCCATATCCTTCAATTTCTAAGAACTCGGTACGTCTAAATAGTCGCTGGTATGGAATGTACTTATAGGTGCCTTCTTGAATAAATTCTGCGGCACCACCTTGTCCTGCTAAAACAACATTGCGAGGATTCCAAGTGAATTTGTATTTCCAAAGATTGGTATCGCTTTCTGGTGCTACAAGTCCACCAGTGAAGGATTCAAACAATAGTATTTTTCCTCCAGCGTCACGAATGCGATCAATGACTTGCATTGCACTCATATGATCAATCCCCGGATCAAGACCAATCTCATTCATAAAGACCAGTCCCTTTTCTTTGGCAGCACCATCCAATGCTAGCATTTCTTCTGAAATGTAAGAAGCTGTCACCATAGATTTTCCATAGGTCACACAATCTCTAGCAACTTCAATATGAAAGCGAGCGGGAAGCATGGAAATTACGATTGTGGCCTCTTGAATAGCCAATATACGCTGCTCTTTATTAAAAACATCGAGAAATATTGCTTTACCAGATGGATGACCATCTATCAACTTTTCTGCATTGGAAACTGAGATGTCCCCTACGGTAATCTCTAATTGTTCTTGATCTGCCTTTTCTAAAAGGTAGTGAATGAGTTGACTTGCAGATTTTCCGGCACCTATGATAAGTATCTTTCGCATCGATTGGGGATTTTGTAATTTTGTATTAGGGCGAAAGTACGGTTTGGTCGGCCATTTTAATATAAAATTCATGAATAAAAAATTAGGAATTGCAGGAAGTTTATTTGGACTTACAGCGGTTATGATTGGCGCTTTTGGCGCACATGGTTTGGAGGATTCTATAGATGCTTCATCCTTAGCTACTTTTGAAACTGGGGTAAAGTATCAGATGTATCATGCCCTCTTGTTACTGTTAGTATCCCTTTTCGCGCTAAGCGAACACACAAAAAGAACACTTTTGATACTATTCATTTGTGGAATCGTATTGTTTTCAGGCTCTATCTATGGCTTGGCTACCAATGTGCTAACAGCTTTTGACTTTAGTAAAATTGCACTCCTTACCCCTTTAGGAGGATTATTTCTAATTTTGGGATGGGTTGTACTTCTCATACAATTCATAAAGTATCACAGATAATCGTCAATTATTAGGTGGGCGAACGGTTATTTTTTATTTTTGTCACAGTTTAACAACACAACAAAACACATATTTTATGGACTCCTCCACTCCAGTTACGAAAACGATTTCGTTAAAACCATATGGGATTGATGGCGCAACGGTACATTATCAGCTTCATCCACAGGAATTGCACGAAATAAGTGTAAAAAATGGAATGGGCTCAACGGCCTCTAGTGGAGCTTTAGCTGTCAATACTGGAAAATTTACAGGCCGATCACCTCTCGATAGATTCATCGTTCGTGATGAAAAGACCGAAGATAAAGTGTGGTGGGGAAATATCAATATTCCTTTTGAGGCAGATGCTTTCGCAAAACTGAAAACAAAAATCACTAACTACCTTTCTGAAAAAGAATTATATGTGCGAGACAGTTATGCCTGTGCTGATGAGAGTTATAGACTTAATATTCGTGTGATCAATGAGTATCCTTGGTCCAATATGTTTGCCTATAATATGTTTTTGCGCCCTACAGAGGAAGCGCTGAAAAGCTTTGATCCAGAATGGACGATATTGAATGCTCCCGGATTCATGGCAGATCCTGCTGTAGACGGAACACGTCAAAGCAACTTTGCCATCTTAAGCTTTACTGAAAAGACAATCATTATAGGAGGTACAGGATATACTGGAGAAATCAAGAAGGGAATTTTTTCTGCTTTGAATTTCATCCTTCCTGTTGATAAAGAAACAATGCCTATGCACTGTTCGGCCAATGTAGGTGATAATGGAGAAACTGCTATTTTCTTTGGTCTTTCGGGAACAGGAAAAACAACCCTATCTGCAGATCCGGCACGTAAACTTATTGGTGACGATGAGCACGGATGGACAAAGGAAAATACCATCTTCAATTTTGAAGGGGGATGTTACGCCAAAGTAATTAATCTTTCTGCAGAGAATGAACCAGATATCTTTAATGCTATCAAACCAGGAGCGATCTTGGAGAATGTTATTTTAGATGAAGCCGGAAACGTAGATTTTGAAGACACTTCCATTACTCAGAATACACGAGTAAGTTATCCGATCGATCATATTGATAATATTCAGGAGCCTTCTGTTGGGAAGAATCCAAAAAACATATTTTTCTTAACTGCCGACGCTTTTGGTGTATTGCCTCCAATCTCTCGTTTAACACCGGGACAGGCGGCCTACCACTTTATTAGTGGATATACAGCTAAAGTAGCAGGAACAGAAGCAGGGGTTACAGAGCCACAACCGTCATTTTCGGCTTGTTTTGGAGCGCCATTTATGCCATTACATCCAACAAAATACGCCGAAATGCTAAGTGCCAAAATGCAGGAAGCCGGGGTAAATGTTTGGTTGATCAATACCGGTTGGACGGGAGGTCCTTACGGAGTGGGTACTCGTATGAAGCTGAAGTATACACGCGCTATGATTAGCGCTGCGATGAACGGAGAATTGCCGCAGGAGATTACGCCAGATAACTATCATGTGCATTCCGTTTTTGGAGTAGCACAACCGAGAACCTGTCCAGGAGTTCCTACGCAAGTATTGTCGCCTCGTGCTACTTGGAATAATGATGAAGGGTACTATGCAACCGCAAATAAACTCGCAAAATCATTCAAGGAGAATTTCAAGCAGTTTGAAAGCTACGCAAGTGAAGAAATCATGAACGGACAACCTTTTAAAGGCTAAGTATTCGTTCCCTTCGACTTAGGGTGATCTTATATCATTTTAAAAGCGGTCGCTCTATGCGATCGCTTTTTTGTTTTTAGATGTTTTTGAGATCGCTTTCGCGAAAGCGTAAAAAGAGCTGTATTTTTTATTATTTAGATTTTATTTATTCTAAACTCGGATCAATAATTATCATTGCGGCAATTAAAGGATCATTTTTGCTGGTTTATTTAATGGATAAGAACTGTAAAGTATCGAGAGAGACTAAATCGGATGTGTAGTCCGGCAGTTTTTTAAATAAACGTATTTTTACGTAGACACTGTTTTGCAGGGTTAACTTAATAAACCAAAAAAGAATGAGAACTCTCCTCACTATTTTACTAGGACTAAGCCTTTTTTGCTGTGAGTCCCCCGATGATGACAAACGGTATATTATTGGTCTTCAGGAACCTGTGGAAATAATTAGAGATGAATGGGGTATGAATCATATTTATGCAAAAAACCAGGATGATTTGTTTTTTGCACAAGGATATGCAGCTGCCAAAGATCGCCTTTTTCAATTCGAGATATGGAGACGTCAAGCCACAGGAACGGTGGCCGAAATTTTGGGAAAAAAAGAATTGAAGCGAGATATTGGTACCAGACTCTTTAAGTTTCGAGGTGACATGACGCAAGAAATGAATCACTATCATAAGGACGGTGTAGGGGTTATCACTGCATATACCAAAGGTGTAAATGCCTATATAGATGAAATAATGGTCACTCCTGACGAGCTTCCAATCGAATTCAAAATCCTCAATATAATTCCGAAAAAATGGACAACGGATGTTGTCATATCAAGGCATCAAGGGCTTTTGGGAAATATCAAGCAAGAATTAAATACCGGGCGTGCGGTAGCCAAAATTGGTGATGAGAAGGTTAAGGATCTTCTGTGGTTCCACCCAAAAGAGCCAGATGTTAACATGGATCCAAGCATTAATACGGAGTTGCTATCTGATGAAATTTTAGAATTGTACAATGCATATCGAAAGCCAGTTCAATTCCAAAGAAGCGATATTCTTTCAGAATATAGGAATTCAGTTCCCGAAAATACGCTTGTATCAGTGCCTGAAGAAAATGAAGTTGATTTTTCTATAGGGAGTAACAACTGGGTGGTAGACGGTGGATTAATGGCAGGTGGTAATACATACATGGCCAATGATCCGCACAGAACCATTGCTGTTCCTTCTCTGAGGTATATGGTCCATTTGGTAGCCCCTGAATGGGATGTAATTGGTGGAGGTGAGCCAGAAATTCCGGGAATCTCTATAGGACATAATGAATACGGTGCGTGGGGGCTTACGGTTTTCCGAACCGACGGGGAGGACATGTATGTTTATGAATTAAACCCGAATAATACCAATCAATATCTATATAATGGGGCATGGGAAGATATGACCATAATTTCTGAGACGATTAAAGTTAAGGGAGATGATGATGTCAATGTTGAACTGCTATATACCCGACATGGTCCGGTCACCTATGTAGATTCTATGAATAATACAGCCTACGCCGTTCGTTGTGCATGGCTCGAGCCTGGTGGATCTCCATATTTGGCTTCTTTGCGGATGGATCAGGCAAAAACCTGGGAGGAATTCCGTGCGGCCTGTAACTACAGTCATATCCCTGGTGAAAATATGGTTTGGGCAGACAAAAAAGGAAATATTGGTTGGCAATCGGTTGGAATTGCACCCATTCGCAAGAATTTTAGTGGACTTGTCCCTGTTCCCGGGGATGGTAGATACGAATGGGATGGTTATTTACCAATCATTCAAAAACCAAATGCCTTAAATCCTCCAAAAGGTTACATCGCCACAGCCAATCAAAACGTAACGCCTGATGATTATGAGCATTGGAATGCTATTGGGTTTTCTTGGTCGGATCCCTATCGTGGAGACCGCGTGGAGGAAGTCCTAGGTGCTGGTGATATATTAACTATGGATGACATGAAAGCTTTGCAAGTTGACAATCATTCAATTCCTGCCAGAATACTCGTGCCTTTACTTTTAGATCTTCCTCTCACGGGAAAATCGGCAGATGCACGGGATAAACTCATTGGGTGGGATTTTACGCTTGGAAAAAAATCAATTGAAGCAGCTGTTTATGTAGCCTGGGAAAATGAAATAAAGACACTTGCGAGAGCCAGATTCGTTCCAGAATCCGTACAAGATGTGATCAGGAGTATTCAAATGAAGAAGATAATAGATTGGGTCATCGAACCTGACGATAGATTTGGGCCAAACCCTATTGAAGGTAGAGATCAATTCTTAAGTGATGCTTTTAATAATGGAGTTGCATATCTCGAAGGAATTCTTGGTGATACGATGGGTAATTGGCAATACGGTCAGGAAAAATTCAAGCACACCTATATGGCTCATGCGTTAGGAAAACTTGTAAATGAAGAGTTAAAAGTCACATTGGATATTGGCCCCCTACCTCGAGGAGGGAATGGGTATACGCCAGGATCAACAAGTGGAAATAACAGACAAAGTTCTGGGGCGTCGTTCAGGATGATCGTTAATACGGGAGATTGGGATGCAGCTATTGGCACCAATGGGCCGGGGCAGTCTGGAAATCCGGAAAGTCGGTATTATAGAAACCTATTTGAGCCATGGGCAAACGATCAATACTTCCCTGTGTATTATTCACGTAAAAAAGTAGATTCTGTTGCTGTTAAAACAACCCGATTGAGCCCTAAAAACTAGAGTAACATAATGTCAAAAGGGGAGGTTGAAAAAAGCAAAAAATTGTTATTCTTGAAAATTGAGCCCTCTTTTTCTAGGCCCTTTTTATCTTGGATTTCCTATTGCCTAGATACACGCCAGAAATGATCACACAAGCTGCTAGAAATTGCCAAAAGGTAAATTTCTCGCCATCGAGTAATCCCCAGAATACAGAGATTATGGGCATCAGGTAGGTAACGGAAGAAGCAAAGACAGGATCGCTAATTTGTACAAGCCTATTGAACATGATTTTAGCCGCAGCGGTGCCGGCAATCGAGAGGATTAGTACATAGCCTAATGAAGTTTGGAGTGCTACATCTGTGGTCAGTGGAAGATCTTGAAAGCCTGTTGAAAAAAGAAGGACAATCGCCGGAATAACGATAAAAACAAAGTTCCCTGTGGCAATTCCCATGGCCGATACGTTCTGCAGGTATTTCTTGATAATATTGACATTGATCCCATACAGAAAGGCTGCCAAAATAACGAGCAGTGCGTAATAGTAATTTTGATCTGGATTGATCGATGAGCCGATCAAGATAAGGGCTGCCGAACCTGCTAAGCCTAAAATAACACCTAGGAGCTGGTTTTTGACATACTTTGTTCCAAATGCTATTAGTCCAATCACGAAGGCTAATAAGGGTACGCTAGAATTTAAAATAGCAGCGATAGCGCTGTCAATTTCTGTTTCGGCAAAAGCAAATAGAAAAACGGGAATTCCCGTTCCTAAAATGCCGGAAATAAGGATCCATTTCCATTCGACCTTTTTGATTGCTCTAAGACTTTTCCAACCGATTAATAAAAGTACGATGGTTGAGAAAATAATACGTAAAGCACCCAGTTGAATCGGCGTTAGCCCTATGAGCCCTTTTTTTATGAGGATAAAAGAACTTCCCCAGATAAGAGATAATACTACCAAGTAAACCCACTTAAGCGTACTGTTTTGCATGACCACTATTTAAGTGCCCAAAGTTGAGGAATATTCAGAGAAGAAAGGAAGGGATTGTAAAAGAAAAAAGTACAAGACGAAAAAAGGGATAATAGGCTGGCTTTATTCAGAGATTGCTTTCCAACGAATCGTCTCCATAAGAAGTCGGATATCGTTTTTGAGATAGGCAGCAGCGGGGAGTATGCTATCGTAATTGGGTTTTACATTGAAGTAAATAGAGCCGGTAATAAAATGGTTGATACTATCTGTTACGTAGAATTGAGATTGCGAGGCTGCATTTCCTAGCACATCGTAAAACATGCCATAGGCTTTTTGTTTCTCGTTGATGTATTTTTCTTCAATAATATCATCGGCTTTTTTGACATGTTCGTAGGTCAGTTTCTGCGCGTCTTTGAGTAAGGTTTCTATATTGCCTGTCACAGGTCTGTAGGTCAGAAATAAAGAGGCGTCGAGCAGGGGATAATCTATTACTGCAGAGCAATCTTTTTTAAATCGGACTGTTCCCAACATGTTTTTGTCAAAGCTATAATCGCAACGACTGAGCATAGGTTGGTATTGAGGTGTGGGATATTCCAAGCTTAAAAAACCCTCAGGTTTAGGTAGCGCATCTTCTCCACAAGAAAAAAAGAGGGTAGCGAGTATGCTTAGTGTGATATAGTAGAAGGATTTCAAACTTGGATGCTAAATTTAAGTTGTTTAATACGTTTCTGATCAATAGCTTCTACTGTAAACGTATAGTTTAGATACTTTATTACTTCATTTTTTTTGGGAAACCCACCAGACACCTCTAATACAAAACCAGCAATGGTTTCTGCCTCTCCTTTTTTGTTTTCAAAGATTTGTTCGTCTTCCAATTTGATGATGCGATAGAAGTCTTTGAGAGAAGTCTTTCCTTCAAAGACATAATTATTATTGTCTAGTTTTGAGTAGATAATATCTTCATCATCAAACTCATCACTGATGTCTCCCACAATCTCTTCAATGATATCCTCTAAGGAGATCAATCCGCTAGTGCCACCATACTCGTCAACAACGATGGCGAGATGACTTTTCTTTTGCTTAAATTCAGAAAGTAGATCGTCTAATTTTTTGTTTTCGGGAACAAAATAGGGTTGCCGGATGAGCGTGGTCCACTCAAAATCATCCTTATTCAAATGTGGTAGGAGATCCTTACTGTATAAAATTCCTGTTATAGTATCAATATTTCCATCAAATACGGGGATGCGAGAAAAGCCGTCTTTGGTAATATCGGCCAAGACCTTTGAGAAAGAATCTTTCTGATTCAATGCAAAAATATCCACTCGGGGACGCATCACCTGCTTGGTATCTGTATTTCCAAAGGAAACAATGCCTTGAAGAATTTTCTGTTCTTCCTTGGTGGTATCATCTTCACTTGTTAATTCCAGCGCTTGTGATAATTGATCAACATTAAAGTTACTCTTTTGATCCCCTAATTTTTTATGAATCCATAAAGTGACAGCCCGCATAGGGCCACTAATCGGTGTAAATAAGATGTCTAAAACTCTCAGCGGATATGCCATAAAACTGGCAAATTGTTTGCGATTTCTACTGGCATAAATTTTAGGAAGGATTTCTCCAAACATAAGAATTAGAAAAGTGATGACTACAATCTCCAATACCCAGCGTAGGTCAAACCCCCAGAGTTGCGCAGTTATGCTACCGAAGAAAAAGCCTCCAAGATTTGCAAAAAGGAGTACAATAGCGATATTGATCGTGTTATTTGCAACGAGAATAGTTGCGAGTAACTTTTTTGGTTTTTCGAGCAGTTTGCCGGCAAGTTTTAGTTTGCGCGAAACTGGAGCTTCATCTGTCTCTTGAAAGTCCTGTATGTTTAGGGAGAAGAAAGCCACTTCGGCGCCGCTAATGAGTGCCGAAAAAAAGAGTAAAACGCAAAGAAGAGTAATAGAAAAAATACTTGCGCTGTCGAGTGCAAATAAAAGTATAAATAAGGGTTCAGGATCGGGATCCAAAGGATGTTTTTTTAGTTTGACGTTTGATTAAAAGGGTAAATCATCTACATCGCTGTTATCTGTAGACGGCGGTGTTGTGGGCTGCTGTGGAGTGGGCTGCTGTGGAGTGGGTTGTGCTGGCTGCTGCTGAGGTGCCGCTTGTTGATATCCTAGAGCCTGTCCTTGTCCTTCGGTTTTAGGCGTTAAAAAGGTGAAATCCAAGCATTGAATTTCAGTGCTATAACGGTCCAGACCTTTGTCATCTTGCCACTTCCGTGTTTTGAGTCGACCTTCGATATATACTTTATCGCCTTTTTTGAGGTATTTTTCGCAAATTTCAGCTGCTTTGTTACGCACCACAATATTGTGCCATTCGGTGTTACTAACACGTTCACCAGTGGTTCGATTTGTATATTCTTCGTTAGTAGCCAAAGGGAAGCGTCCAATACTATTGCCGCCTTCAAAATAATGCATCTTCACTTCATCTCCAGTGTGCCCAATCAAAATCACTTTATTTACCGTACCTGCCATAATCTCAAATGTAAGAAATTTTCAAATTAGTTGACCGTAAAGGTATTGATAAAGTTAGAGATGAGTACGGGGACGGCAAAGTCTTTTAAATCTGTAATAGGAATAGCATTTTCGGGTAATTCTGGGACGTCAATGATCCAGAACGTAGTGTGTAAATGTTGGTGAGATAATTTATGGATAATGGGTATCGTGTTATGCCTTACTATTTCAGTGCATGTATATGGAGAGAGTTCTGGATGTTTTGTTGCGCTCGTGCCTTCCGGAAAGATAGGTTCGCGAAAGCAATTTCCTTCAGATATAAAGGGTTGTTCTTGAGTCATTTCCAATTCTATAAATGGAAATTCGTACAATCCTTGCCATATCCCTTTACCTGTGCGTTGTCGCAACATTGTTTTATGATCTGGAGATCTGAATACTAGGAAATGGAGGTTGCGATGTCTGACTTTTGTTTTATTGATTTTGACGGGGAGCTTATCTATGGAGTTTGTCGCCAAAGCCGCGCATTGATCATTGAAAACACAAATGGAGCAATCAGGATTTTGAGGTTTACACTGGATAGCGCCAAATTCCATAACCGCCTGATTATAGGTGGCGGCTTGTTCTGGGTCAATCAGTTCTTGAGAAAGGGCTTTAAATTCCTTGATTCCAAGGGTGCTATTCATTGGTGTGTCTATGCCAAAAACTCTGGATAACACTCTGTATACATTGCCGTCTACTACCGCAGTAGGTTCGTTAAAACAAATACTTGCGATGGCGCTGGCGGTGTAATCTCCCACACCTTTCATTTTTAGGATGCTGTCGTAGGTGTTGGGAAAATTCCCATTGCAATCAATTGCGACATATTTTGAAGCGGCATGAAGGTTTCTAGCTCTGGAGTAATAGCCCAATCCTTGCCACAATTTAAGTACTTGTTCTTCAGGTGCTTCGGCAAGATCCTGTAGGGTCGGAAAAGTCTCAGTAAATATGAGATAATAGGGCAAACCTTGCGCTACGCGCGTTTGTTGGAGAATGATTTCTGAGAGCCAGATGAAGTAGGGATTAGTGGTCTGTCTCCAGGGCATTTCTCGCTTGTTTTCTAAATACCACGGAATGAGTTTATTAGAAAAGTGTAAGTGTGTTTTGGGCATTCCGTAAAATTATGTTTTATCTCCTTATTTTTTAAAACTTTATGCTTGAAAGTTTGAAGATTTAATCGCTATATTTGCAACCTTGAATTTTTAACCCCTAAATATTTGACATAATGACTAAAGCTGATATTGTAGCAAAGATCTCTGAAAAACTTGGAATTGAAAAAAATGACGTACAGGCGACTGTAGAATCATTTATGGAGGAAGTAAAAACTTCTTTGGAAAGCGGTGACAATGTATACTTAAGAGGTTTCGGATCATTCATTATCAAAACAAGAGCTGAAAAGACGGGTAGAAATATTTCAAAAAATACGACTATCAAGATTCCAGCACACAACATACCAGCGTTTAAGCCTGCTAAGATTTTCGTAGAAGGTGTAAAGACAAACGTTGCGGTAGGAAAATAGTAACTTAAAAAACAATCATTTTATGCCAAGTGGTAAAAAAAGAAAAAGACACAAGGTCGCTACGCACAAGCGTAAGAAAAGACGTAGAGCGAATCGTCACAAGAAGAAAAAGTAGTCTTAGACTACTTTTTCTTTTATAGTTCTTTGACATCGTATACATATTACCTCTTTAACCTTGGGGTGAATTATGTGTGCACCGCTTTTTATTACAACCGTACAACACGTACAGATCTGTGATAAAACAATTGTTCAATCCATTTGTCACGCAGTTGCGTGATGGATAAAAATTACTAAAGAGTGAATAAAGAATTAGTTATAAGATCTAGTTCCTCAGTAGTTGATTTTGCCTTACTTAAAGATGGAAGACTCGTAGAGTTGCACAAGGAAGATGATGAGAACAAATTTAATGTAGGAGATGTTTACATCGCCAAAATACGTAAATCTGTTTCTGGTCTTAATGCTGCATTTGTAAATGTAGGATATGAAAAAGATGCATTCTTGCATTATCATGATTTAGGACCTAAACTCCCCACGCTTCTCAGTTTTCTAAAGCAAGTAAGCACAGGTAAATTAAAAGACTATTCGTTAAACAACTTCCGTTTTGAAAAGGATATAGACAAAAATGGCAAAATCGCCGATGTTCTTAAATCCAATCAAAACCTATTGGTTCAAATCGTAAAAGAACCTATTTCTACAAAAGGCCCTCGTATAAGCAGTGAGCTTTCGATAGCTGGTAGGTATATTGTTCTCGTGCCTTTTTCTGACCGTATTTCTATTTCTCAAAAGATAGAAAGCAAAGAAGAAAAAGCGCGTCTTAAGCGATTAGTACAAAGTATCCGTCCTAAAGGATTTGGAGTCATTGTACGCACCGTGGCTCAGGGAGTCTTAGTTGCAGAACTAGATAAAGACCTGCAAAATTTGGTAGACAAGTGGTCTGCCATGAGTAAAAAAATTCCAGGAGCACATCTGCCTAGCAAAGTATTGGGAGAAATGAACCGGGCATCATCGATATTGAGAGATATCTTTAATGACTCGTTCACCAGTATTGTTGTAGATGATGAAACGCTCTATTACCAATTAAAAGAATACGTGGGCGAAATCGCACCTAAGAAGGAAAATATTGTAAAGCTGCATAAAAGCACAGTGCCTATTTTTGAAAAACACGGTATTGAACGTCAGATTAAAACATCTTTCGGAAAAACTGTTTCAATGAGTAAGGGAGCTTACCTCATAATAGAGCATACAGAAGCATTACACGTAGTAGATGTCAATAGTGGAAATCGTTCAAATAAAGCAAAGAGTCAAGAAGATACTGCGCTAGAAGTGAATATGATTGCTGCTACAGAAATGGCACGTCAACTGCGCCTTCGCGACATGGGAGGAATCATCGTTGTCGATTTTATCGATATGAATAAAGCTGATAATAGACGTAAGCTGTTCAATCATTTGAGAGACGAGATGAAAGATGATCGCGCCAAACACAAAATTTTACCGCCTAGTAAATTCGGCCTCATCCAAATTACAAGGCAACGCGTACGTCCTGAAATGGATATCAAAACAGCAGAGGAGAACCCCAATGGATCTCAAGGAGGAGAAGTAGAAGCTCCGATTATTTTGGTAGACAAGATGCAGGACAAGCTTGAAAAATTATTTAAAAATGGAACAAAGAAGGTAACCATCAATGCACATCCATTTGTTGCTGCCTATTTGACCAAAGGCTTTCCATCCATACGTTCTAAATGGTTTATGGAGCATAAGAAGTGGGTTAAAGTACAGCCCAGAGATGCTTATACATATTTAGAGTATAACTTTACCGATAAAGACGGTAAGGAGATAAAAGCATAAAAATTCCAAACCCCGTTCTCAATCTGAGAACGGGGTTTTTTTATGGCGTCAAATGAACTATTTTTGAGCACCTCAGATCGAAATGCATCAACACGATAAGACATACACCTTAGAAGAAGCTAAAAGGGCTATAGAACGTTACTGCGCCTATCAGGAGCGTTGTCATAAAGAGGTACGCCAGAAATTGCGGGAGATGCGCATGATTCCTGTAGCCATAGACGAGATCATTGGTCACCTAATTCAGCATGATTTCCTGAATGAGACCCGTTTTTCGCAGGCCTATGCGCGTGGGAAGTTCAATCATAAAAAATGGGGCCGACAGCGTATTGAACGCGAACTAAAGTTCAGAGATATCGGCGTGTTTAATATAAAAATAGGAATGAAAGAAATTGAAGATGCTCAGTATTTTGAGGTCTTTGATGCGCTTTCGCGAAAGCGCTACGAGCAGCTTACCGCTGAAACTGACAAATACCGTAAACGCAAAAAACTGGCAGACTACTTACTGTACCGAGGTTGGGAGTCTCATTTGGTGTATGATAGAGTGAAGGAATTAGTGCCTTAAGCGACCTTTGACTTAGATTCAAGGGCAAGGAAATGTGTGACTTCCTGAGCGTGATTGGAAAGAGGGAATATTCGGATATCGCACAAATAAGCGTCTCCATTCTTCTTATAATTGATTAATTTTTTTGTGACTGGCTCGCGTTTGTCAAGATGAACGCGAATGGTGTTTTTGGTTTGCTTAGAGGTGCTCTCTCCCTGTAGAAAACGAGGATGCCTACCTAAGGTGTCTTTTTTTGAATACCCAGTCATTGTTGTAAACCCAATATTTACCCATTGAATTTCCTCGCTATGATTCGTAAGTACCAGTGCAGTATGCTTTTGTTTTAAAAGAGAAGTGAGGTCAATGTTCCACCCATGTTTAGATTTAAGCTTTTCTAAGAGTATTTTGTCTTTTTCTTGACGGGCGAGATGTGCGCGTTCTGAGAGATGCTGAGAGAATATGTCCCATGATTTTAGGGGTGTTTTAATTTTTTGGGCAGGGTTACGCATCTTTTTGATGTAAAAATTAAAATTTTATTATTAATATATGTGTTTTTAATGTTAAATAGTATGTAAAAACTTATTTTTAGCCCAAGCTAAATATTGTTTTTGGTTACTACATACTTAAAAATTACCTTTGCCTTATGTATACGTTAGCAGAAGAAAATTATTTGAAGGCTATTTATCATCTCCAACAAGAAATTAGTGGCGGTGTGCCGACCAATGCGATCGCTGAAAAATTGCAGACAAAACCCTCTTCGGCAACGGATATGGTGCAAAAACTAGCGGATAAAGAATTAGTGTCCTATGTGCGCTATAAAGGAACGAGCTTGTCGAAAGCAGGAAAAAAAGTCGCAATAGGAATTGTGCGTAAACACAGACTTTGGGAAGTATTCTTGGTAGAAAAACTCAATTTTCATTGGGATGAAGTTCATGATATTGCTGAGCAATTGGAGCATATTAAATCGGATGTGCTTATTGACAAATTAGATCAGTTTTTAGATCATCCAGATTACGATCCTCACGGAGACCCTATTCCTGATAAGAATGGAAATATCAAAAGTGCCGATAAGCGTTTGCTTTCAGAATTGTCGAAAAAAGATCAAGGTATTTTGGTTGGGGTGCGAGAGACCAGCACAGAATTTTTACAGTTTTTGGATAAGCGGAATATCGCAATTGGAACGTCTATTACTGTGTTAGGAAAGGAGTTTTTTGACGGATCTATGGTCATTCAAGTTAAAAGAGAACAGTTTTTTATCTCTAAAAAAATAGCAGAAAATCTTTATATCCAAATTTAAACTAAATGATGAAGCAAATTATTCCATTTACAATTATAGTATTGTTGTTTGGGCTTAGTAGCCATGCACAAGAGGCTAATATAACGCAAGGGCTTGTAACAGATCGTCCAGATGCGACAGAATCTCCTACAGTGGTACCCAATGGTTCCTTGCAAGTTGAGACCGGAGGAGTATATACTTCTTTTGAGTCGGAAGGTCTAAAGACAGAAGAGTTTACCTACAACACCACTTTGTTGCGATATGGTATTTTAGAGAGGCTTGAGTTGAGAGTTGGGTGGAATCTTGAAGAGTCACATCTAACACTAGGGAATAATCCAACACGTAAAAGTGATGTAGGGTTATCTCCTTTACTACTAGGAGTTAAAGTAGCTATTGCAGATGAGAAAGGATGGAAACCAGAAATTGGTTTGATTGGGCATCTGTACCTCCCGTTTACAACAAATGAAGCGGTTAGGCCAGAGACTACAGGTACAGATTTTCGCTTTGCCTTTAGTCATACCTTGAGTGAGAAATCGGGAATCGCCTATAATGTAGGAGCACAATTTTTTGAAGACGTCCCAGGTGCTGCTTATGTGTATACACTTTCATATGGGTACTCTTTTACAGATCATTTTGCTATGTATGCGGAGTTATACGGGGACCTGCCGGAGAATTTTTCGGCCAACCATTTCTGGGATGCAGGAGTGACCTATTTAGTTTCACCCTTGATGCAGCTGGATGCAACCATCGGTCAAAGTATTACGAAAGGACAAGATATTCTAGTGAGTGTAGGTCTTAGTTTTAGAATCGATAAGAAATAAAAAATGAAATATATTATTGTGGTGCTTTTTGCGCTAAGCGTGCTAAGTTGTGGGAGCAAAGAGGAAGAGGATAATGGTAAATTGAATGTAGTGACTACGACTTCCATGATCACCGATTTGGTCAAGAATGTAGGCGGTGACATGATCAATATCCAGGGTTTGATGGGTGCTGGGGTAGATCCACACTTATATAAGGCGAGTGCAGGAGATGTTACAAAACTAGCGGAAGCAGATATCATTTTTTATAATGGACTACACTTAGAGGGAAAACTTGTTGAAGTTTTTGAAAAAATGGGTTCTTCGGTCAAATCTCAAGTCTCATTGGGGGAGCATTTGGATACGAATACTTTAATTGGCTCTGATTACTTTGCTTCCAATTACGATCCACATGTGTGGTTTAATATTCAATATTTCAAACAGTTTGTTCAGGCAGTTGTCGATGAACTATCGGCAAAGGATGCTCAAAACAAGGTGCATTATATAGCAAATGGGAATGCTTTTATAGCCAAACTTGATATTCTGGAAAAGGAGATCAAAGAAGTGATAGAAACCCTTCCTGCAGAAAAACGCATCCTTGTAACGGCACATGATGCCTTCAATTATTTTGGAAAGAGTTATGGCTTTGAAGTGGTTGGTCTACAAGGGTTATCTACTGCCACAGAAGCTGGAGTAAAGGATGTACAACGACTTTCCCAATTTATCATAGACAAGCAAGTAAAAGCCATTTTTATAGAAAGCTCAGTTCCACGTCGTACGATTGAAGCGCTAGAAGCGGCTGTGCAAGCTAAAGGACATAATGTGACGATAGGAGGTTCGCTATATAGTGATGCCCTAGGGAGCACGGGTACCATTGAAGGCACCTATATTGGAATGTTTACGTACAATGTGAACACGATTGTAAATGCCTTAAAATAAGAGACTATGGAAGGACAAAAAATGGCAATAAACGTAGACGATTTAACAGTCGCATACAACTATAAACCCGTTTTGTGGGATATAGATTTGGCGATTCCTGAGGGAGTGCTTATGGCTATTGTAGGTCCTAATGGAGCAGGAAAATCAACATTAATTAAAGCTATTCTGGGAATTATAGATCCATTGGCAGGCAGTGTTACGATTTATGGAAAACCGTATAGTAAGCAGCGAAAGTTAGTCGCCTATGTGCCTCAAAAAGGTAGTGTTGATTGGGATTTTCCAACCACCGCACTGGATGTAGTCATGATGGGAACCTATGGACAACTAGGATGGATTAAACGTCCGGGTCAAAAAGAGAAAAAAGCAGCCTTAGAAGCTTTGGAAAAAGTAGGAATGCTGTCCTTTAAATCTCGGCAAATTAGTCAACTAAGTGGTGGACAACAACAGCGAGTATTTTTGGCAAGAGCCTTGGTGCAAAACGCTGCAATTTATTTTATGGATGAGCCTTTTCAAGGCGTAGACGCGACTACAGAAATAGCCATTATTAATATCCTCAAAGAATTGCGAAAAGCTGGAAAAACGGTAGTTGTAGTGCATCATGACTTACAGACAGTTCCTGAGTATTTTGATTGGGTTACTTTTTTGAATGTCAAGAAAATTGCCACGGGTCCAGTGAAGGATATTTTTAATGATGATAATCTGACCAAGACCTATGGAATTAATTATAAAGTAGCGGTGAATCAATAGTGTAGTCGTCGGATTTTGGTCGTTATACAAGAGAACAAAGAACAAACAGTATAGAAGGAAGAATATAGAACAAAAAACCATTCATGGATATTCAAGAATATTTCAGCTTGTTATTTACGGACTATACCCTGCGTACCATTACGCTAGGGACGGCTATTTTGGGGGCTATTTGTGGGATGCTGGGAAGTTTTGCTGTACTGAGGAAGCAAAGTCTTTTAGGGGATGCTATATCACATGCGGCCTTACCGGGAATTGCTATTGCCTTTTTGATTACCGGAACAAAGGATACGAATATTTTATTGATTGGAGCGCTCGTGAGCGGACTAATAGGAACATTTTGGATACGTGGTATTGTGACAAAAACACATCTCAAAAGTGATACGGCTTTGGGGCTGATTTTATCATTGTTTTTTGGCTTTGGAATGTTGTTGTTAACCTTCATCCAGAAACAACCCAATGCGAATCAGGCGGGCTTGGATAAATATCTCTTCGGTCAAGCTGCAACCCTCGTTGAAAGCGATGTAATCCTCATGGCCATTGTAACCGGCATTTGTTTGGTGATTTTGCTGCTTTTCTGGAAAGAGTTTAAAATTTTACTCTTTGATGAAGACTATACGAAGACCTTGGGATTCAATACCAAGTTTATCGATATTTTAATCACGTTTTTCATCGTATTGGCGATCGTATTGGGCTTGCAAACAGTAGGTGTTGTTTTGATGAGCGCCATGCTTCTCGCGCCAGCCGCCGCTGCGCGTCAGTGGACCAACAGGCTGAGTATAATGATAGTTCTGGCTGCTATTTTTGGAGCCTTAGCTGGGGTTTTTGGAACAGCGATCAGTGCGAGTCAGAATAACCTATCGACAGGACCGGTGATTGTGCTAGTAGCTGCTGTTTTTGTATTATTCTCTTTCATTTTTTCGCCAGGGAGAGGCCTTTTGTTCAAGCAAATTCGATTTTGGCAAAATCGGCGTGATTTGAAGTTACAAAAGACCTTGCAATTTATGTTTGATATTGCAAAAACACATGAGAATATTTCACATCCACATGCGATAAAAATCTTAAATAATTTTCAAGGCTATACACGCGGATCTTTGAAGGAAATGGTAGAAAAAAAATGGGTTGCTGTTGAAGGGCAACAATGGTCACTCACCAATGAAGGGTATCAAGCTGCAGAAAATCTATACAAGCAATAATGATGTCAAATCCACAACTAGAAATACAACTCATTGCTGCCATTGTCGCTATTGCATGCGCCATACCTGGTGTCTTTTTGGTTTTACGCAAGATGGCACTCATTAGTGATGCAATTAGTCATTCGATTTTACCAGGAATTGTCATTGGGTTTTTTATTACGCAAGATTTAAATTCACCTTTGCTTATTCTACTTGCTGCCATCACGGGGGTGATCACTGTGGTTTTAGTAGAAGCTATTCAAAAAACAGGCTTAGTAAAGGAAGATACTGCGATAGGACTCGTGTTTCCGGTACTCTTTAGTATTGGGGTCATTCTCATTGCCAAAAATGCCAACGACGTCCATCTGGATATAGATGCCGTGCTGCTGGGTGAATTGGCGTTTGCTCCTTTTGATCGTCTGCTTATTTCAGGTGTTGATGTAGGTCCAAAATCACTGTGGGTAATGGGTGTTATTCTACTCTTGACCCTCGGTTTATTGTTTGCCTTTTTTAAAGAATTGAAGGTGAGCACCTTTGATGTAGGACTTTCTTCAGCCCTTGGATTTTCACCCGTTGTTTTGCACTACGGCCTTATGTCTGTGTCTTCAGTAACGGTCGTTGGAGCCTTTGATGCAGTGGGAGCGGTTCTTGTTGTAGCATTTATGATTGCTCCAGCGGCAACGGCATATTTGTTAACGGCCAACTTAAAAAAAATGATACTGCTTTCTGTGTTATTTGGAGTGGCTTCTGCGATCTCTGGATATTGGTTTGCACATTGGTTAGACGCTTCTATTTCTGGGTCGATGACGACCATGTTAGGGATTCTATTTCTGGGAGTGTATTTGTTTGCCCCTACCAAAGGTCTTATCGCGGTATTGTATAGGCAAAGACGACAACGGATTGAGGTCTCATTAATCACATTTTTATTGCATTTAAATAATCACACAGAAGAAAGTGAGCGCCATATAAATCACTTAAACGAACATATCAACTGGCAGCAAGTTCGCTCCAAGACAGTATTGGAATTGGCACTAAAAAACAACATGATTTCGATCACGAATGATGTTGTAGTACTCTCCCCAAAAGGGAAAGAGTTTACAGATCTGGCATTGGAGTATATTGTTACGAATAAGGATGAAAAAATCGAACATATGAAGGATGATTTTTTCTTATTTCGTGGTTGATACATTTTTAGGTGCAACACAGAATAACCACACTTTAGAAATCTTAAAACTCATCTTATGATAAGAACATTATTTATTGCTTTAGTACTTATTCCACTAATATCTCTTGGAGCTCAAAATCAAACGATATTAACCTCGCAAAACAATGTTGAGTTTGACCAATCTACGCATTTCAAAAGGTATGCTCAAAAGTTGAAGTCGATGGGAATGGTCATTAAACCTGACGCTTACTATCAATGCAAAATCAATATTAATAAACATGAAGAGTTTAAGGAAAATGGCCTAGATCTTGTAAAGATAGGAAAGGGAAAAGAACTTCGTGGATATAGATATTATTCGCTGCTTAGTAGGGCTGTTGTAGAAGGTGTCGTTGTTGAGAAAACCTATATAACAGGGGCGGACAAGGTGTATCATACAAATTATAAATTTAAGGTGCTTGATGTGGTTAAGGGAAAACGTTTGGGGGAATATATAAATATCAAAGGACAAGGAGGCATGCTTGATGAAGACACTTTTGTAAATGTAAGTCATGAAACAAATTTGTTGATAGGAGAAAAAATTATGATAATGCTCTACACTATTGATATCGAAAAAGTTCAAAAGGAGGTTCCAGATTATTCTTCGGGACGTAAGAATCTTAATCTCTCAATCAACGATTTTTTGGTATACAAGAAGTATATTCTTAGAGAGAATAGTTTTTTTGATGAAAATAAAAACTTTATAGGTAATAAACTTGAAGTCTATAATACTATCAAAGAAATCACTCAAACTAATGAGAGTGAGCCATTTGAAAAAGTAAAATTTTAAATAAATAACGATATGAAAATCTTGTATTCTCTAGTTTTTATGCTGTGTTTTTCTGCTTTCTTGCCGGCTGGACAAGTAGGCTTGAAAGCCCAAGACTCCACCGCGGTACAGGTGACTCCTCCTAAAATTGCTGTGAAGCTTATGCTTGGAAAGAAGGTGGTCCTCGCTACTACTGAGATCTCATTTGAAGCCGTGTTGGAGGATTCCAGATGCCCTAAGAGCGTGACCTGCATATGGGCAGGGCAAGCCAAGGTAAAAGTTAGCGTGAAACCACAAGGTGGCTCTATAGATGTGCGAGAGATTACATTCAAACCCGGACTTCAAGGAGCTATACTTTTAGTTGAAACGAAGGACTGTCGTATTCTTTTGGAGAATCTACATCCGTACCCAATGGTCAGCGCAGAAGAAGTTGCCAAGAAAGGATATTTTTTAAGTCTGCGAGAGGTGCCGCTAGAAAAAAAGGGAACAACAACAGATCCTAAAGACGGATTTTAGTTGTCTTTAGGAGGCGCTTTGAAGGAAGGCTTTTATAGAAAATAGCAGGATGATCTCGATGCCAAAGCCAAAGATGCAATAGAGAGCATGAACTCCAAAAACTTGATTCAAGATAATGTATAGGGTAAAATTGTTTTGGAAATGGATATCAAGGCTAAGCCCAAATACTTCTATAAACTACGATGTTTGTGGCGGTAGTCTAGCTGCATAGCTTTTTAGAAGTATTATGAATTCCATCTAGTGACAACCGCAATTACTGGTGCCACAACCGCTTGTTGATTTTTTCTTGAGAAAGGCAGGTTTCCAAACAAATTTGGTAACTAGATAGCATACAGCTGTTCCAAAAATGAGAAGGACCAATATTTTTTGTAATAGTTCCATAGTTTCTTAGTAGGTATGCGGCATAATGCCTAACAAAAATACACAGTTATTTTAATAATTGATAGGCCAGTAAGGCCATTAGGTAGGCAAAACCGGTCATTACACCAAGTTGCAACATGGGCCATTTCCAGGTGTTGGTTTCACGTTTTACAATGGCTAAGGTACTTGCACATTGCATGGCAAAGGCATAGAAAAGGAGTAAGGAAATACCACTTGCAAAATTAAATAGTGGCGTTCCAAGTACCGGATGTCGCTCTTGAGCCATTCGGTTTTTAATCGTTTCTACTTCATCATCACCTACACTATAGATGGTCGCCAGCGTTCCTACAAATACTTCTCGAGCGGCAAAAGAGGTGATCAAGGCGATTCCTATTTTCCAATCATACCCCAAAGGTCTTACAGCGGGTTCAATGGCTTTTCCCATATATCCGATATAACTATATTCCAATTTATGAGATGCAATTTTCTTTTCTAAGTCTGCTTTCGCGAAAGCGCCACTTTCCATCTGGGCCGTAACAATACTTTCTGCGTTGTTAAAGTTATCGCCAGGTCCATACGATGCCAACACCCAGAGTACAATGGAAATTGCCAGAATGATTTTCCCAGCATCTACCACAAAAGAGCGCGTTTTCTCAATGACATTGATTGCTACATTCTTAAAAAGAGGCAATTTGTAATTTGGCATTTCAACAATGAAAAAAGTTTTAGATTCAATTTTTAATACACGATCTAAAATCCATGCAGAGCCAATAGCTACAGCAAAACCGATCAGATATAACAGCATAAGTGTTAGTCCTTGAAGGTTGAAAATAAAAATATCTTGATCAGGAATGACAAGTTCAATGATAATCAGATAGACAGGTAATCGTGCAGAACAGGTAGTGAAAGGGGTGACCAATATAGTGATAAGACGCTCTTTCCAGCTTTCTATATTTCGAGTAGCCATAATCGCAGGAATTGCACAGGCAGTTCCTGAAATAAGCGGCACTACACTTTTACCACTAAGACCAAAACGACGCATGACACGATCCATCAAAAAGACCACACGACTCATATAGCCACTTTCTTCCAAAATGGAAATAAAGAGAAATAGGAATGCAATCTGTGGTATGAAAATAACAATACCTCCTAATCCTGCAATAATTCCTTCAGCGAGCAAATTGGTAAGTGCTCCTGGTGGCAAAGTGTTTTTTGTCCATTCACTTAGATTAGCAAAACCAGTGTCGATAAGATCCATGGGATATTGAGCCCATTCAAAAATCACTTGGAATATAAGCAAGAGGATAGCTGTAAAAATAACATATCCCCAGATTTTATGTGTAAGAACTCTATCTAAACGAGAGCGTAAATCTTTGGCGTTTGCCGTATCAATAGTTTGAGTATCCTTTAATACTTCATTGATGAACTTATAGCGTATTATTGTTTCCTTCTGTTGCAGACGTTTCAAGTTGCTAGCAGATTCTGTTTTGAAAGATGCAATGGTTTGCATCTGGTTACGCGCTACTTTTCCAAAATTGACATCTTGGGTGATGACTAACCAAAGTTTGTATAAATCCTGATTAGGAAATGCTTTACGGAGACGATTAAAATATTCTGGAGCAATAACTGAGGCATGAACACAGGGTGCTGTTGAGATATTTTTGTAATCGGCGATGAGCTCTTTAAGGGCGTCAATACCTTGATTTTTTCGACTACTAATGAGTGCTATTTTAGTTTGTAATCGAGTTTCCATTGCTGGAATGTCTAAAGAGATAGCCTTCCGTTTCATACGGTCTGCCATGTTGATGGCGAGGATCGTAGGGATGCCTAGATCTTTAATTTGGGTAAAAAGTAGCAGGTTACGCTTTAAATTTTCCACATCAGAAACGACTACCGCCACATCAGGGAAGTCTTTGTCATTTTTATTGAGCAATAACTCAATCACCACATTCTCATCGAGAGAAGAAGCATTAAGGCTATAGGTTCCTGGTAGGTCTAAAATGTGTGCTTTGACTCCTCTCGGAAGTTTACAAATACCTTCTTTTTTCTCGACCGTAATTCCGGGATAGTTACCAACTTGTTGGTTGAGGCCTGTGAGGTGATTAAAGACAGACGTCTTTCCTGTATTTGGGTTTCCAATGAGGGCTACGTTGAGTTGTTTTGCCATTTAAACCGGCGTTTCTATGATGATATGTAAGGCTGTTTCTCGTCGAATGGCGAGATGACAGCCGTTTACATTGATATACATTGGATCTGCAAAGGGCGCCAACTGCAATAGTTGCACCTCATTGCCTGGAAGACAGCCCATTTCTAGCAACTTTAAAGGCACTTCATCTGTGGCCACATCTACGATGATAGCTTTTTCTCCTTTGAGCAAATGAGCGACAGTTTTCTTCAATGTTTATTTAGATTGATTTTAAACAACACAAAAGTACGTGATTTGAATGGAATGAAAAAAGAGTTTTAAAAGTAGTTTTGTAGGAAGTAATTTTTACTTCTTTTGACCACTTATTTCCTCCATTAAAGCTTCTGTGATTTGTGGGAGCAATTCAATTGTAATTCGTACAAACTTCGGCATCAGGATGTTCCTTGAAAGCTTATTTTTTCCACCAAGCCGTTTTGGGTAGGTATTCTAATTTTAGAATTTCAATGTCGGCGAGGAGTTTTTCAATTTCATCGTCATTGGTGCCATCATAATATCCTCTTATGTACCCCTTTTTATCGATGAGCATAAAATTCTCTGTGTGTACCATATCCAAATCATCTTTGGTGCCAGGGATATCTTCTACGGCGAGGTAATGTTTTCGCGCAAGCGTAAATATTTGTTCTTGAGTTCCGGTAACTAAATTCCATCTTGAATCGTCTACACCTTGTTTAATTGCATATTTCTTTAGAACTTCTGGAGTATCATAAGCTGGGATGACGGAATGGGAAATCAATTTTACAATTGTATCGTTTTTTAATTCTCGTTGTATATCAACCATGTTACTGGTCATAATAGGGCAAATACTCTGGCAGGTGGTAAAGAAGAAATCTGCCACATAAATTTTGTCCTGATAATATTCTTGAGTAATTGTCTCATTATTCTGATTTAATAGAGCAAAATCTCCGATACGTTGTTTTTGCTTGCTGTACTGCAAGGTGCTGTCTACGAGTTTTTTATCAATATTTCGCGCCTCAAAATAAGGGAGTCTCGGTTCGACCTTGAGTTGGCTATATATTAAGCTTATAATAATGACTGATAGTACAGTCATTGTTATGATAAGAATTTTGTAGCGACTTATTAGTTCTCGCATAAGGGCAATTTTTCACAAAATTACGACCCACCGCTGATACAAAAGTGGGATAAGCCTTAAATTTTTCTAAAAAGGAAAGTCATGGTTGGGGTATCCCTTCGGAATCAAGTATGAATAGGTTACTTTTGTGCGTTTTAATTTTTGATACATATACATGGATTTATTCATACAGATAGCGCAATTAATTTTAGCTCTTTCCATACTAGTGATACTTCACGAGTTTGGACATTTTATACCCGCCCGACTATTTAAGATTAAAGTAGAGAAGTTCTTTCTCTTTTTTGATGTCAAATTTGCTTTGTTTAAAAAGAAGTTTGGTGATACCGTATACGGAGTTGGCTGGCTACCATTAGGTGGTTACGTGAAAATTGCAGGGATGATCGATGAGAGTATGGACAAGGAACAAATGGCAAAACCGCCAGAGCCATGGGAATTTCGATCTAAGCCGGCATGGCAACGATTGATTGTGATGGTAGGTGGAGTGACGGTGAATGTTTTACTGGCTTGGTTCCTTTACAGTGCGATGTTGATGTATTATGGCGACACCTATGTGCCTGCAAATAATTTAAAATATGGAATTGGTGTAAGTGAGGCAGGAGCAGCACTTGGATTTGAAAATGGAGATCAGATTCTTGCTGTTGATGGGAAGGAAGTAGATCGTTTTGATAAGTATCTTCCTATGGATATCCTTTTGGGAGATGAAGTGACCGTAGAGCGTAATGGCCAGCCATTAACATTTGTCGTGGATGACACTGGGAAGAAGAAGGTTTTAGAATCCCAGGCAGGACCCTTTATCAGCCCACAGGCAGGAACCCTTTTGCAAACTGTAACAGATTCTACTTTGGCATATGCAGCTGGATTGAGAGGGGGTGAGAAATTACGCGCTTTTAATGGAGTGACTGTGAATAATTGGTCTGAAGTGCAGGATCAAATCGATGCAGCTAAGGGAGATTCTTTGCAATTGGATTTTGAACGCGATGGGCGAATGAATTCTGTGATGCTATTTCTTCCTAAAGAAAGTGTATTAGGTGTTCGAGCAGACACAGGCGAATTGTTCGTTACTGAGGAGTTTTCATTTGTAGAATCTATACCAGCAGGATGGAATCGTACCGTGGGTGTTTTGACCAAACAGATAAAACAATTTAAACTTATTTTTAATAAAGAAGTACAAGGATACAAGCAAGTAAAAGGACCAATTGGGATTGTGAGTATGATGAAAACAACCTGGCAATGGGAGCCTTTTTGGAATTTTGTTGCTATGTTTTCAGTGTGGCTAGCATTTGTAAATATTTTACCTATTCCTGCATTGGATGGAGGGCATGTGATGTTCTTATTATATGAGATGATTACAGGAAGAAAGCCAAGTGAAAAAACCTTAGAGCGAGGTCAGATTATTGGTTTTGTCATTGTGATGGGGCTCATGGTGGTTATCTTTGGAAATGACATTTGGAACTTGATTAAGGGTAATTAGTAGATGCGTGCTTTCGCGAAAGCGCCCTGCAACCCAAAATAGAAGGATAGTAAATTAATGACAATCCTTCAAGAATATTAATAGAACCGACGTCATCAAAGCGTCGGTTTTTTTTTGATCAATGCCTATTTTAATATAATTGGAGTGAATTATGGATATACTAAAGCTTATAAAGACACGTCGTGCGATTTTCCCTGCACAATTCAATGAACGGGTTATTGCGAAGAGTGATATAGAAACGCTACTGGAGGCGGCAAATTGGGCTCCATCACATAAGAAGACGGAGCCATGGCGTTTCAAAATTATGCAAGGGGCTATGCTAGAAAAATTGGGGAATCATTTGGCAATCACCTATGATACAATTACTTCCGAAGAAAAATACTCAGCTTTCAAAAGAAATAAAGTAAAGGAAAATCCTACAAAATCGGCAGTTGTAATCGCTATCTGCATGCAACGGGATCTTAAAGAGAGAGTGCCGGAATGGGAGGAGGTTGCGGCGACGGCTATGGCTGTTCAAAACCTATGGCTAGCCGCACATTCACTTGGAATTGGAGGGTATTGGAGTTCGCCAGCTCTAAAAGATCACATGGTAGATTTCCTGAGTTTGGCTGATGGAGAAAGATGTCTAGGCTTTTTTTATCTAGGGTATGTAGATGAGACCATGGAAAATGCTTCAAAAAGAGAGCCTTTATCTGCAAAGATAACATGGATGTAATTTGTGCTGTAACCCTTTAAAAAGGAACGAGCATTGCATAAAATTAGTTGTCGGACGTCCAATTTCACTTTGTGAGCGCAAACATTATAAACTATTAATTTTCAGTTAAAAAAACCAATTTGAATAATTATTTCTTTTACGACAGCGACACTTTTCGTTGTTTCGTCAAAAATATAAGTATAGAGAGAATCAATGATTTAAGTTTATACTAGTATATTTGCAAAAATACTTACACAAGCAAACCATCAAATCTTAACGTTTAAGCTCCCCAGCTTAATAATGTTGTATGAAAAAAACTACTCATCTGACCTCGCTCTCAAGTTTTTCTATTGGCTTTTTCTCTGATTTCTACTTTTTGATATAGTCAAGCGACACCCGTTTTTGGGCTTAATGAATGGGCTGCCTCATTATCTGGAACAGATGGAAATCAAGGTGCTCGCTATTTATATGATGATGTAGCCTTGAATGTAAATGGTGCCACAGAAAATGCTGATGCCGTTTTAACCATTATCGAAGTTTTTAATACGATTATTTATTCTCCCATAGATTCTTTTTTGGGCGTGGACGATCGTTTTGAGACGAGAACACAGGTCAAGATGTCCTTAACGGAGAAGTGGTGAACTCGGCAATTGCTGAAGGAATGACTGTAAATGGTGATGTAATTACTGATATTTCTGATGTTCCAATGGATACCACAGATGTAGATATAGACGGTGATGGTGATGGTGAAGACACAACGGTGATTACTATTATAACTGTCGAGCCACCAGTAGAAGACGAGGTAGTTGTATTTACCGGAATCTCTCCAAACGGAGATGGTATGAATGATTTCTGGGAGATCCAAGGCATAGAGAACTTCCCTAATAATAAGGTTCGTTTATTTAATCGTTGGGGAGTTGAAGTGTTCGGAGCAAAAGGATACGGAGAAGGTGATAGAGTATTCAGAGGATTTTCAGATGGTAGAACCACGATAAGCCAAGACGAATTGTTGCCAGTAGGCACCTACTATTATGTTATTGAATATGTCAATGACGAGAATAAAACTATTTAACTAGGAGGATATATTTATATAACGAGATAAAAGTTGATAACAGGCTCATGCAGTGTACTTTGCAAGGGCTGTTACTAAACAATAAACTATGAAAAAATATTTTTATACACTTAGTTTGGCTACTATCATTTGTTTGATGGCTGTTGTTGACGTTCAGGCTCAACAAGACCCTCAGTACACACAATATATGTACAATACGGTAGCTATTAATCCTGCTTATGCGGGTAATCGAGGGGTTACCAGTATTGTAGGATTACATAGAAGCCAATGGGTGGGCCTTGACGGAGCGCCGCGTACACAAAGTTTAAGTGTACATTCTCCTATAGGAGAAGGCAAAGTAGGATTAGGACTATCTATCGTAAATGATGCCTTAGGACCTGCTGACGAAACCTATATCGGTATTGATTTTAGTTACACGATCGATACCTCAGATAAGGGGAAATTGAGTTTTGGACTAAAAGGAGGAGGGCACATCTTGGATGTTGATTTCACGAAATTGAACTTGTTCAATCCTGGTGACCCATCTTTTGCTCGAAACATTGATAATAAATTTTCACCTGTCATAGGTGCAGGGTTATATTATCATACAGATAATTTGTATTTTGGCTTAAGTGTACCTAATCTTTTGCAAACAAATCATTTTGAGTCTGGAGTAAATAATGCAGAATCATTTATTGCAGAGGAACGTATTCACTATTACGGAATCTTAGGGTATACCTTTGATCTCTCTGAAAACTTAAAATTTAAACCAAGCACCTTGGTGAAAGCAGTAACAGGAGCTCCTTTGCAAGTAGACCTCTCTGCCAATGTGTTGATGTATAAAAAACTACATGCTGGTATTGCTTATAGATGGAGTGCCGCTTTAAGTGCTATGGTAGGTTTTCAAGTTTCCGATAGTATGTTGATTGGACTTGCATATGACAGAGAGAGTACAGATCTTGGCGATGTGTCGTATAACGACGGAAGTTTTGAAGTGTTTTTTAGATTCGAACTTTTTAAGGAATATGATAGAATGCTCACGCCAAGGTTTTTCTAATTTAGTTTTATTACATTTATAAATAATTATTGAACACTATAATACCAATAATATGAAACCATTTATTTTTAAACTATTCCCCCTAATACTCCTTGTTATAAGCACTTCGATGTTTGCTCAAGACGGTAAATTAAATCGTGCAGACAAGAAGTTTGACCAGTACGCTTTTGTGGATGCACGTAAAATGTATCTAGAAATTGCCGAAGACGGTTATAAATCGGCGGAGCTGTTTCAGAAAATTGGAGATTCTTATTATTTCAACGGCAAATATGACGAGGCTGAGGAGTGGTATAAAAAGCTCGTAGAGAATTATCCTGAGGCAACAACACCTGAGTACTTTTTTAGGTATGCTCAAACATTAAGAGCGCTAAAAAATTATGAGATAGCAGATGAAATGATGCTGAAGTTTAACGAAGCCAAAGGCACGGATATTCGTGCCACATTATTTGTTGAATCACCAGATTATTTAAAGCAAATTGGGTATAAAACAAGTAATTATACGCTTGAAGATATACAAAGCATTAACTCTAGATATAGTGATTTTGGTCCTACAGAATATGAAGGAAAGCTCATCTTTGCCTCTTCAAGGGATACCGGAGGAATGAGTAAAAGAATTCATAAGTGGAATAATGAACCTTTTCTAGATCTCTACGGAACAAAAGTAGGTGCTGAAAGTGATTCTTTCTCTAAGCCGTCAAGATTCTCAGGAAAATTGAATACTAAATTTCATGAAAGTACAACCACCTTTACAAAGGATGGAAAGACGGTATACTTTACGAGAAATAATTATAACGAAGGAAGCTTCAAAAAAGATGAAAACGGCACGAATAAACTAAAAATTTACAAGGCATCTAAAGATGGAAATTCATGGAGGACGCCGGAAGAAATGCCTTTTAATAGTGATGAGTATTCAACAGCGAATCCAGCTTTAAATAGCGATAACACAAAACTCTTCTTTGCTTCAGATATGGAAGGTACAATAGGATTGTCTGATATCTGGTATGTAGACATTGCTGAAGATGGCACCTATGGCGCTCCTCAAAACTTAGGTCGTCCAGTAAATACAGAAGGAAGAGAAACCTATCCTTTCATCAGTAGTACAGGTGATATCTACTTTGCATCTGATGGGCATCCTGGATTAGGAGGCCTAGACATGTATGTAATTGGAAAGACCCAAGAAGGAGGGCAAGAAGTTATTAATCTGGGAGAACCTATCAATAGTTCGTATGATGACTTTACCTTTATTGTAAATGACAGTACTCGAATAGGATACTTTGCATCCAATCGTAAACGCGGAATGGGAAGTGATGATATCTACCGATTTGTTCAAGATATCATCCCTTCATGTGATGTTGAAATTGCAGGTCTGGTAAAGGACTTGGATTCTGGGGATCTTATTCCGGGAGCTACTGTATATTTTATGGATGAAAATAATGAGGTTTTGGAAGAAATGATTGTCGGAAACGATGCCGCATTCTCCTTTATTCCCGAGTGTGATATGACATATGTCGTAAGAGCAGCTAAGGAAAAATATGAGTCAGCCGAACGACTCGTAAATACACCCTCTACAAGCGCAAAATTGGAATTTGACCTTAATCTGAAACCAAAGGTTGCACAAATTCCTGTTGGAGCTGCTATACCCATTAACCCTATCTATTTTGACTTCGATCGATTTAATATTCGCCCAGATGCAGCGATCGAGTTGGCCAAAGTAGTTGAATATATGGTCCAATTTCCTAACGCTATAATTAATGCGAGATCACACACAGATAGCCGTGGTTCCGATGACTACAACATGAGCTTGTCAGATAAACGTGCAAAATCTACCGTGGCCTGGATTATTAGTAAGGGAATAGACCGTACTAGAATAACTGGAAACGGATACGGAGAGTCACAACATCTAAATGAATGTAGTAATGGAGTGAAGTGTTCTAAAGAAGATCACCAACTTAACCGTAGATCAGAATTTATTGTAGTAAGCCAGTAAAAGGAATATCACATACTAAATAGTAGAAAAGGAATCGCATATCGCGGTTCCTTTTTTTATGAAAATATGGGCCGTTTCTCGCTTTCGCGAAAGCATTATCACTACCACCAACCTAAATCAAATAGGGTTCCTCTATATTCAATAACTTCAAAAAGGAAGAGGAAAAAAAAGGCAACCGTAACGATGAACTTCATAAAGGTAGATGCAAGAAAACCCAGAAAAGATCCAAAAGCTGCTTTAATGGCAACATTGGTTTCCGATTTATTAAAGACCAGTTCACCTATAAGCGCACCTACAAAAGGACCGATAAGGATCCCAAATGGAATGGGAGCAAAGATTCCTACGATCAATCCCACCGTCGTGCCGATAGCGCCTGCGCGACTACCTCCAAAACGCTTCGTGCCCATTGCCGGAATGATATAGTCCAGAACAAATATGAGAAGGGCTACAAATAAAGTAACTCCCAAAAAAGTATAATCCGCAGGGACGGCATCTGTGAGGTGTAAAAGCAAGAGACCTATCCAACTTACGGGCGGCCCTGGAAGCACGGGAAGGAAGCTGCCCACCATGCCTAAGAGCACCAAAAAGAATCCCAATATCACTAAAAGTAAATCCATATAAAGAATGAGCTTAACGCTCATAAGACGTAATTTAAATAGAATTGTTACATATTTATAACTAAAAACTTAGTTTAAACTAAGTTTTTAGTTATATTTGAAATGAAGAAAACACCAAATGATGAAACAACTGACCAAAGCTGAAGAAGATATCATGCAAGTCCTTTGGGATTTGAAAGAAGGAAATGTAGCGGCTATTATAGACAAGCTACCGCTACCTAAACCAGCCTATAATACAGTATCGACCATTGTACGGATATTAGAGAATAAAGAATTTGTAGGCTACCGTAAGGAGGGAAGAGGCCACATATATTTTCCTCTAGTCCCCAAAACAGAATACAGCAACCAGACATTAAACAAATTGATGGACGGTTATTTTCAAGGTTCCTTTAAGAGTATGGTGTCCTTTTTTGTCAAGAAAAATGATATCAGTATTTCAGAAATGGAAGCTATTATGAAAGAAATTAATAAAGACAGCTAGCATGACTTCATATCTCATACAAATCGTTTTTTTTCAAGCCCTTTTTTTAGGAGTCTATCATCTTTTTCTCAAAAAAGAAACCTTCTTTACGTATAATCGTGTGTATTTGATATTGACTCCCATACTCTCGTTGATTTTACCTTTTGTTAAAGTCGCGGCATTGAGTACCGTCATTTCTTCAGATACGATTGTAGCTTTATTGCCAGAGATCGTTTTAGGAGATACTTCAGCAACGAGCGTAATACTTCCTGAAGCGGCAGCCAATGAATTTCAATTTTCATGGCGAGGGATTTATTTGCTTGGACTCTTTGCGAGTATGGGCATCTTTGGGACCAAACTTATACAGTGTCTACGCTTATTTAAATTTAGAAAAGGACAAGAGCGTATTATTACAATTCCCAATAGCAAAGAGGCTTTTTCTTTCCTGCATTTCATTTTTATGGGTGATGGATTAGATACGCTTTCGCGAAAGCAAATCCTTGCGCACGAACAAGTACACGTGCAAGAAAAACATAGCTGGGACCTCCTTATTTTTGAACTACTACGCATTGTTTTTTGGTTCAATCCACTCGTCTATATCTATCAGCGCAATATCGCCATTCTACATGAATACATCGCCGATGCTAAAGCGGCTGGCGCAGTTACAAAACAACAATACTATCAGGACTTATTGAATATGACCTTTGGCACGCAGCAATTGTCATTTACCAATACCTTTTTCAATCATTCATTCATCAAAAATCGAATTCTTATGTTACAAAAATCAAAATCAAAAAAAATCGCACAGTGGAAGTACACACTTATTATTCCTATGATTCTTGGAATGATGGTCTATGTTTCCTGTACTTCCGACAACAGTGAAAATGTCATTGCAGAAAATCTAACGTGGCAAGGAAAGATAGCGGAACTCTATAAGCCCTATGAAGACAGAGAAACAATTACACAGGAAGAGTTTAATGCATTTGTTTATAGTTCTGTTACAATAATGAATGCACGAGACGGAGATCTGAACGTTAAGTCTGAGGCAATTGTAAGATTGCAGAATGCGATGTCGGACAAGTATAGCAATGGCTTGGGGAGCATACAGCAATCTCAGCAAACTGAATATTACGACGTCGAAGACATTCCCTTTGCAGTGATAGAAAAAATTCCTGTATATCCTGGATGTGACGGAAACGGAGATATCAAGACTTCTAAGGAGTGTATGTCTCAAT